>CAKZQX010000695.1 GCA_937141995.1 uncultured Chloroflexaceae bacterium
ACTGGCCCAGGACAATATCCTGGTGACAACGGTCAGCCCGGGTCTCATGCGCACCGGCTCCCACTTCAATGCGCGCTTCAAAGGGCAGCATGCGGCAGAGTTCACCTGGTTTGCTCTAGGCGATGCGCTGCCCACCGACTCGATTGACGCGCGCAAAGCGGCACAACAGATTGTAACCGCCTGCCGCTACGGTGTGCCGGAATTGACCATTACCTTCCAGGCGCGGCTGCTGGTTATCGTAAATGCGCTGCTGCCCAACACCATGGCCCGGCTGCTCACGCTGGTCAACCGGCTGCTGCCCGCCCCAACTACGGCAGAGGGCGATCAGAGCCGGAGCGGCCGGCAGAGTCGCTCCCGGCTGGCCCCTTCAGCGCTGACCAGCCTGGCAGATCAGGCAGCCGAGGAGTATAACGAACTGCATGGGCGTTAACCTGCGGCGGCAGGGCTGCGGCAGTTTCAAATAGAATAAAGAATAAGAACAGATGAGAGGAGTATATCATGGATCTACTTACATGGGCGATTATTGCACTGGTGGTTGCGGTGGTTGCGGGCGTCCTAGGCTTTACCGGGATTGCGCGGGGCGCGGCCCAGATTTCGAAGATCCTCTTTGGGATCTTCCTGATCGGTGCCGTGATCCTGCTGATTATGTTTGTCCTGGGTATCGGCGCAGTAGCATAAACGCGGCACCCGGATGGGTATGCAAAAAAGCTGACCGGCACGTTAACCGTGCCGGTCAGCCTGTGTTTTTCGGAACATATGGTGTAATGGTGGAGCGCCAGGGAATCGAACCCTGCCTGTGCGGGGGCGGTTGCTTTACCCGCCTGGCGACCCCAGCCGCCCCGCGCCCCATATTTTGCCTGGATTCTATGATACAGGGATCAGGGTCAACACGGATCGGGCAAAAGATGGAGATAGCGGGCGGCATATGTATTGCACAAACTTGCGGCTGATGTACCGTTCCGGTGGAGACATACGCCAGGGACGCGCAGAAGCGCGTCCGCCTCCCCCCACTCCCGGAAATGCTACCGCCACGCCGCGTTGCCCAGCGTAAGCGTGCGGGCCTGCGCCGGAGCATGTCCCCGCTCTGTTAGCGACAACGGCTGTCCGAACGACTGAAACTCCGCCAGTTCAAATCCCAGCGCCCGCTCCCGGCGGGCCAGCGTTGTGATCCGGTCGATCTGGGTGAGGGTCGGGTTGCCCAGGCTGAAGTGGTCGGTCTGCCCGGCGCGGGCCAGCAGCATCGTCTCGGCCAGGCAGGCATACGCCTGACCCTGCGGCAAGCCGATGTCGGCCCCCTGTAACTGCATCCCCGGCACTGCAACGATCCCGCCATCCACGATCAGCAGATCAGGGCGTTCGGTCAGCAGGTCGGGGTGCGTGTTGCGCGGCTGGGTATCATCCAGCACAATCGCCCCCGGCTTGAGATGCTCTGAGCGCAGCAGCGCGTCAGCCGAGCTAGTCAGCAGGACCACCAGATCCGCCTCGCGTACCGCGTCCAGGGTGCCGGCCACGCTGATAGTTGCCTCCGGCTGGGTTTCGCGCATTTCGGCGGCCAGCTTGCCGCGCTTCGCCTGGTTGCGGGCCACCAGCGTGATCCGATCGGTGAGGTTCTCCAGAGCAACCAGGCGCGCCACCGCGCTGCCGACGCTGCCCGTCGCGCCCACCAGCGCAATGTGCGGGCGGCAGCGTTGCGTGCGCCGCGTAAGCCGCGTGATCCCCTCAACCGTCATCGCGGCGGTCAGGGCATTTCCGTTCGTCACCGCAATATCGCTGCGGTTGCGGAAGAGCGCGCCGCCCCGGGTCACGGACGCGGTCAGCGCGCCCAGCCCCACGACATCGGCACCGAGGGATGCCGCCATGTCAATCGCCGCCGTCACCTTGCCCTGAACCACCTTGCGTGGCTCGCTCAGCATCTGCCGGGCCCCCAGCGGCACCCTGATGATCCAGCCGGCAACCTCCTCCGGCTGGTCCGCCAGGTGGACACGGCTGATCGGGAGTGGCGGCAGGGGCAGGTTGCGCAGCGCCCGGTTGTAGACGGAATCGGGAATCAGCCCCAGCGGTCCCCAGATGCGCCGCAGGTCGTCGCGGATGCTGACCCGGGGATGGACCAGGAAGGCAAATGTATGTCGCTTCATATGCGTCAGGCTCCTCTATGCACTATGCTGGTTATCTGTCGGCAGCAGTGGGTATTGCTGTCGGTTCCAACTATAGCAAGCGGGCCGGCGCAAGTGATGAGCAGAACTACTCAATTGCCACAGGTGAAAAATCCTGACATGACTCGCTCACATACAGGACTTACGCGGTGTGTGTTCAAACCGGGCGTTTGACCCGATGAAACCCCGATTCGCCTGTGGCAGCATGGTGCTTTTCTTTTTATCTTTTTCACAAGGATTTTGCACAAAGTGCAAAATCCTTGTGAAAAAGAATGCGATCTTCCGCCCTGCCGCAGGCGAGATTTCCTTCCGGGTCAACGACCGCGCAACGCGTGTCACATAGAGGATTTTCACAGTAGGGACGCGCTTCTGTGTGTCCGCAGGCCATCCCGATGCGGGAGATCCTTCTCCGGGACGATTCTCCATACCAGTCCCACTGGCCGTATTCCAATGCGATCCGGCGAAAAACTGCCCGTGAGTGCTGACACGATCGGGGATGGCCTGTGCGGGAGTGCGATCAGGTAGGCGCGCAGCCGTGGTCCCACACGGCCAGGAGGGAAGGCTTTGGACCACGAAATCTGTGAAAGAACGCGAACGGCATGAAAGGGGTGTGCGTCGGTGGCGCGCTGCCGTCAGCGTTGTGCCGCAACGCCCCCCCATATCATGCTGACCGCATCATGGTATAGCGGAAGCACTGCGCTGGTGTGCGGAATATCACCGTGAAGACCATATAGAACGCCGCGCGCCACAACAAAAACCCGTATCATCGTTCGCCCTCTGCCGTCCCGCTAGTAGCATTCTCACTCCAGCTTTGCCAACTCTGCCGGCGGTGGGCCTTCCGGGGTGACGCCGAGGAGCAACCGGATCGATCCATCCTCCGCCGCAAAGCCGACCGGCATGGTAAAGAGCGGCCCGCCAATGATGATGTAGTCCGTCGGCAGCGCCATCAGTTGCCAGGCGCGTACATCCCGCGTTAGCCAGAGCGTCGGCTCCGTGGCGGTATCGCCCTCCGGCGGGCGCAGTTCGATCCGCCAGCCCTGCGCATACTGCCCCACATAGGGCGCGACGGCATCCGGGTCTACCGGCTGAACCTGATCGGCCAGAAGGCCGTACTGCTCCTGCTCTGCCGCCAGGGTACTGGTGTAGCGCTCAACCACTGCCGGTTCCAGGTCATAGAGCAAGGAAACCAGCAGATCGCGGGCCAGTCCGTTCAGGTCACCGCCAAAATCAACCGAGGCATTGTTCAGCGCCACAATCCCCACATCGGCCTCCGGAATAAAGGCCATCGTGGCGGAATAACCATCAATAGCGCCGTTGTGCCCAATCATCCGCACGCCATTCGCCAGTTCGTACACGGCCCAGCCCATGCCATAGCTTGCCGTGGCAATCAGGGGATGTTCTGCGCCCGCGCCGGGAATGCTGATCTGTGGCTCCCAGAGTTCGGCCAGGGTTTCGGCGGACACCACCCGCGTGCCGTCGGGGGCCACACCCTCGTTGAGCATGGTTAATAAGAAGCGGGCCATATCGGTGACACTGGCGGCTACTCCGCCCGCCGGCAGATCACCGCCGATGTCACGCATATTGGCGACCACCACGCCCTCCAGCAGATGCGGGGCATAGGGTACGGCGTAGTTACTGCTGGTCAACTCCATATCATTCTCGAGCGTGGCTGAAGTCATGCCAATCGGGGTAAAAACCCGCTCCTGCATCAGTGTGCGGTACGCCTCTTGTAGTTCGCCCATCTCCGCGCCGGTCGCCAGCGCGCCGATGTAGCCGGTCGCCGCATAAACCTGGTTGTTATAGTGGTACGCTTCCCCCGGTTCAGCCACAACCGGCAGCGTCGCCAGCAGTTCCAGCGTATCCGCAGGCGTGCGGTCGCCGGCATAGAGCGCCAGCATCGGATCAGCCCCCAGGCCGGTGCGCATACTCAGCAGATCGCGCACGCGAACCGCCTCGGTCAACTCGGCAGTGGGCATGTCTAGATCCGGCCAGATCGCGCTGACCGGCTGATCCCACTCCAACTGCCCATCGTCCACCAGGGTTGCCAGCAGCAGCGCCGTCATCGGCTTGGTGTCGGAGCCAACCCGGAACAGTGTCTCCGGCGTAACCGGCACAGCGCCGTCGCGGTTGCGCAGGCCAAATCCCTGCGCATAGACAATCGTATCGCCCTGTACAATCGCAACCGCCATCCCCGGAACCGGGAACGCATCCATGGCATCTGCTAACGTGGCCTCGAACGTCTCCAGCATATCGTTCGTCACGGCAACCTGCGCATTGCTCGCGGCAGCGCCGGCCGGTACAGTGGGCGGGCCGGCGCCTTCCGTCGTGTTCGCCGGTGCCACACCGGTTTCGGCACTGTCCGCGCTACAAGCAACCAGCGCGAACAGCAGCAAGCTCACCAATACGAATATGCGTACCATCTAAAAGTATTCCTCCAGATATGCAAAACTTTTCCACAGGACTTACGTGGTCCTGACCCGGAAGGTGATTTCGCCTCCGGCAGGGTGGACCCGGACATTCTTTTTTCAAAAAATTTTGCACAAAGTGCAAAATTAAAAAAAAAGACAGATCACGTACCATGCTGCCGCAGGCGAATCGCGCTTCCATCGGGTCAGACGTCCCGTTTGCGTCATTACCGCGTAAGTCGTGTCCCCTTACCAGCGCGGCCAGGCAGACAGCAATTCATACGTGGTTTCGCTATCGACCGGTTGGAAAAAGTAGTAACCCTGCCCATACTCACATGCCAGTGACCGGAGCCGCGCCAGTTGTTCCACGGTTTCGATACCCTCTGCAATCACATCCATGCCCAGGGTGTGCGCCATGGCGGTAATTGCTGCGATAATCTCGGTATTATCTCCATTTGCGCCAATTCCCCGAATAAATGAGCGATCAATCTTGAGCGTATCAATCGGAAAACGCTGAAGATAACTGAGGGACGCATAGCCGGTGCCAAAATCATCAATGCTGACCTGCCGGAACGTCTGATCAATATGCTCGATCAGGTCCATTTGTGAAAACTGTTTGCTCGACAGGTTAACGCTGATGCTCAACGGCAGACGGTCGCCAAACCGGGCCTTCGTTCGCGGGAGACCGCGTAACTCCTGTTATGAACAGATAATGTTGTAGAAAGATTGGCCTTATTATATTCGTACACACGCCTGCGCGCCAATCACAAATACGTTACAATCAGGATTACGCAGTCCCTGACCCCGGACGTGTCATTCCGCCTCCGGCAGGATGGAAGATCCCATGCTTTTGCAGGCGGATCGGGTTTTCATCGGGTCAAACGTCCGGTTTGAACACGCACCGCGTAACTCCTGTTACAATAAAAAGTAATACCCGGAATTGTCATAGAAAGACCGCCATAGTTTGGCGAGAGGGGGCTGTATGGATCACACACAATCGCCGGCAGTAACAACCGGGATAGACCCGGGACACCGGCGCTACCTGATTGCTCTCATTATCGGCGATATTATCGCCTTTCTGCTGTTTGCCGCTATTGGGCGACGCAGCCACGGGGAGGCCGCCGGACTGGCTGCCGGAGTACAGGTGATCGAGACCGCTGCGCCGTTTCTTCTAGGCTGGTTTCTAACCGCGCCATTCACGCGGGCATATCGTCAGGTAACCGGCCCGGCGGTGATGGCCCGGCGAACGGCTCTTGCCTGGCTGATCGCCTGGCCGCTGGGCCTACTCCTGCGCGGATTGTACCTGAGCCGGGGAATTCCGCTCTCCTTCGCCATTGTCACTCTGCTCTCCAACGGAGTGATCCTGTGTGGCTGGCGTACGTTCTTTGCCTGGCTACGCGCGCGACGGGAAACGTGAAGCAGGAACCCCATTTACTGTGATCTGGAGCGTCGGCCAGGTAACGAGAGAGACGCGCCGCAGCGCGTCTCTCTCGGCAACAGCCATTCACGCGGGCATAGGAGCTTAGCGTGGGTGGGGGGCCATGCGCTCATCGGCGGGTTGTGCTCGCTTCGGCTGTTTCTGCTCCTGGGAATCGGCAGCCGCATGTCGGGTCATACGGCCGTAAAGGCGGGTCAGTGGTGTG
>CAKZQX010000696.1 GCA_937141995.1 uncultured Chloroflexaceae bacterium
TTGATACGCTGCCCTTCCCCGCGAAGCTGCTGGTGCGCCTGAGCCAGCGCCGTTCGCCGGATTGGGTGACGGTGCATTCGGAGCATGATATCTTTTTCTTCAGTCATCTCCTGGAGAAATATAACCCGACACCGCCGCGCATTGAGGTGCAACCGGACGATGTGGCGCTGTTCCAGTACACGGGTGGCACTACCGGCCAGCCCAAGGCAGCAATGCTGACCCATCGGAATATGATGGCGAATACCTGGCAGGTGAAGGCCTGGCTCGCTGATCTGCACGTCAGCCGGGAGCGGATTATGGATGCCATTCCCTTTTTCCATGTGTATGGCGTTGTTGCGATGCTCATGGGGGTCGTTACGGCGAACGAGGCCGTCGTTATTCCTAACCCGCGCCCGATTGATAATGTGATGCATATCCTCCAGAAGGAGCGCTGCACCTACTTTCCCGGCGTGCCCGCGATGTATATTGCAATTGTCAATCATCCCAATGTGCAAAAGTATGACCTGACGAGTGTGCGCTCCTGTGTGAGTGGCTCGGCTCCGCTGCCGATGGATGTCCAGGAGAAGTTTGGGCAGTTAACCGGCGGACGGTTGGTCGAGGGATATGGCCTGACGGAAGCTGCGCCGGTGACGCACTGCAATCCGATCAACGGCACGCGTAAGGCCGGCAGTATCGGTATCCCAATCTCCGATGTCGATGCCAAGCTGATTGACCTGGACACCGGGGCGGACCTGCCGCTCGATACGGATCAGCGTGGGGAATTGTGTGTGCGCGGCCCGCAAATCATGACGGGCTACTGGAATGCGCCCAATGATACGTCCGCGACTCTGACGGAGGACGGCTGGTTGCATACCGGCGATATCTGCAAAATTGACGCGGATGGCTTCTTCTATGTCGTGGATCGGCGCAAGGATATGATTATCGCCAGCGGGTTTAAGGTGCTGCCCCGGGATGTCGAAGAAGTGCTCTTTATGCATCCCAAGGTCCAGGAGGCGGTTGTCGCCGGGATTCCACATCCCACCCGGGGCGATGATACGGTCAAGGCCTATATCGTGCCGCGCTCCGGTCCCCGCCCGACCGTCGAAGAAATCAAGGAGTTTTGTAAGTTGCATCTGGCACCCTACAAGGTACCACGCGAGATCGAGTTTCGGGAGGAACTGCCCAAGACGACAGTGGGCAAAGTGCTACGCCGCATCCTGGTTGAGGAAGAACTGTCCCGGCGGGCTACCGGCGACGGTACTGCGAACACATCCGGTGCAGCGAGCCCGTCCCGACAGCAACCGGCGCGGGTATAAGGGTTAGGGATTAGGGGTTAGGGGTTAGGGGTTTGTTTTCAGATTGTACTTTGATCGTTAATCCTTAACCGTTAACCGTTAACCCCATAACCGTTAATTTATTCATTGCCCCGCTGCACACGGATCTGAACGCGCTGCTCACCGGCCACGTAACTCAAGATCAGACTAACCAGGGAGATCACCAGTCCGCCCCAGAAGGCGGCCCAGAAATCATAGACATAGAATTGGATGCCCAGCCCACGCGCCAGTTCCGATGCCAGCGCCAGCAGCAGGGCATTGATGACCAGCCCGAACAGTCCCAGGGTCAACAGAATCAGCGGACAGGTAAGAATAATCAAAAGCGGCCGGATCAGCGCATTGAGCAACCCGAAAACGAGTGCTACAATGCCGAGTTCCCAGCCGGGCCCGGAAAACTCGATGCCGGGTACCAGCCACACCGCCGCAAAGATTGCCAGGGTGCTGATCAGCCAGCGCAGGATTAATCGACGCGGGTCAAGCGCCTGCTCGCGCATCTGTGAGCTATTCATCGCTCCTCCTGTATAATCTAAACTCTGTCGTCACATTAGTGTTTGCCGTTCGCGTACATGGTACATATTGCGGCATCTGCAAGTTTGTCTACCGGGCATGGTACCACATCAGCTTGCGGGTTCCGCCGAACAGCATCGCCCAATGCCGGGCACACCATAACGAAAGACAACAACTATGTTGCCACGATGTCACTCCTACTACGTTCGTTTGCTCCTCTGCCTGCTGCTCCTCCTGAGTGCCTGCGGTGCAGCCCCGGGGACTTCCCTGCCGGTGGATGACGCGGCCGGCGATGCCGATCCGGCACTGTTTGAAGCGACCGGGTGTCCCTTCGATCCGGAAGAGTTTGATCAGGATACCAGCGATATTACGTGCGGCTCTCTGCTCGTGCCCGAGGTGCGCAGCGAGGCCGACAGCCCGCTGGTTGAACTGGCCGTCGCCATCATCCCCAGCCTGAGCGCTGACCCGGCCCCCGACCCGATTATCTACCTGTCCGGCGGGCCCGGCGACAGCGCGCTGCTGGAACTGGACGACTGGCTGAAAACATCCTTTCGGGAAACGCGCGATATTATCCTCTTTGATCAGCGCGGCACGGGCTTCTCGCTGCCCAGCCTCAACTGTCCCGAGGTTGAGGAACTGGGGGAGGACGACGATGAAATCGCGGCCATAACCGCCTGTCGCGATCGGTTGCGCGACGAGGGGGTGAACCTGGCGGCCTACAACAGTGCCGCCAGTGCCGCCGATGTTGCCGACCTGCGCGTGGCGCTCGGCTATGATGCCGTCAACCTGCTGGGTATCTCCTACGGCACCCGAGTGGCCCTGGCAACCATGCGCGACTACCCGGAAGGTATCCGCAGCGTGATCCTCGACTCGGTCTACCCCCCCGAGGTGGATGCCTATACCGAACAGGCCGCCAACGCCGCCTACGCTATCCAGGTGTTGCTCCAGGGGTGCGCCGCCGACCCGGCGTGTGATACGGCTTACCCGGATCTGGAGGCGGCTTTCTGTGATCTGGTTGATCAACTGAATGAAACCCCGGTAGAACTCCTGCTGGAAGACCCGGAAAGCGACGAAGCTGAGGAATTTTTGCTTGATGGTGATACACTGGTCGGCAGTCTGGTCGAGTGGCTCTACGACACCGAGACAATCCCCGAACTGCCGTTTGTGCTTGACGCTGCCATCGCGGAGGATTACGAGCCGTTGAGTGAACTGCTGGCGGATAATGGTGCAATCGGGGAGTGGCGGCGGCAGGAGGGCGATATCTCCGACAGCGAGGGGGCGTACAACTCGGTGGAGTGCCACGAGGAGATCCCCTTTAACGACCTGGATGCCGCGTTTACTGCCGGGGCGGACTATCCGCCCCAAC
>CAKZQX010000697.1 GCA_937141995.1 uncultured Chloroflexaceae bacterium
CTGATACCCATCACGGGCATCGACGGCGCGCAAATCCAGACCGAGCGGTTCATCGCCGATGGTCTCAAGGATGCGGTCCTCGAGTGCGGCGTAGCGCGCGGTCGGATCACCCGGTGCCAGCGGCGGCAGTTCGACCTGAGGCTGCGAAGTATACCACTCGGCCTTCCCGTCCGCTTCCGTACCGACATAGACGCGGTAGCCCGCCACACCGGAGGCATTATCCTCAGCGGCCTGCCAGCTTAGTTTTGTGGCAGTATTGGCCTGCACCCGGGTGGTATCCAATGCCGGCGGCGCTTCCGGGGGCGTGATATCATAGCCGACCGGGCCATAGGTTTCCAGGATCTGCTCACCAGTTATGCTCCAGATGCGGATGTAGAGCGTATGCAGCCCCTCAACATCGGCCCAGGTAAGCTGGACATAGCCTTCCTTCGCATTCTCGAACATCGGCTCCTCACCGCCGGGATCTTCATTCCAGCGCTGACTGAAGCCCTGAGCCGCGCCACTGATGGTAAAGTCGAGGCGCCGATCATCGTTATACCACTGCTCCGGCTCCATATCGCCACTAAACTCGATTTCGGGCGGCTCCAGATCTTCGGGGGCTTTGGCGGTCAGGATTTTGCCATAGTGCTGGTTACAACCGCCGATCTCCGGCAGCGTGTAGCCATCGGCAAATGTGAGCGGGATAGTCTGGCGGCCACTGGCATAGGGACCATGGGCCGTGAATGCCATAAAATGCAGATGAGGCACACCGGGCGAGCCACGATCGCCCACGGTGCCGACAACGGCCCCGCGCGGCACAAACTGACCACGCGCTGCGGTATTGACCGTTTGCATATGGGTATACTGTGTATAAAACGTGTCGGTGTGTTTCAGGATGAGCGTCCCGCTTGAGCCAAACCAGCCAAACACCGTGCCATCGGCGGCGGCGTGAACCGGCGCGCCATAAATGGGACCACGGGCGGGGACAGTATCAATGGCATAGCGGTCAAAGGAGTTGTGCGTGCCACAGGCATAGCCCTGAATAATCTTCCAGGGTTGACCGACCGGTTGTGGCAGCCAGAGCTGCGGGTAGGATGCAGCATGGACGGGTTGAGCGGACGGAGCCAGCGTAATGATAAAGATACCAATCAAGAGCAAACGCAAGAGCACTAACCAGTGCGTACCGGATGCATGTCTCGAGCATGCCGCAGCGTCTTGATGTTGCAAAATGTGACCTCCCTGGGTCGGTATGATCATCGCGGATACAGCCCTAAGGCGGACACGGCCTTAGTGGAGCGGAAAGATACCATACTTTACGAAAAAGGTCAAATAAGCATTAAGATATAATGTTTGTTGTGAAAAGTGCCGGGGGGGTGTGGCGACATTCCGGCACACTGGCTGTCGCGCAAAGACCGGCATGCGGTATAATATTTCGACAGCCAAGGAGTTCTACCGTATGCCCAGACGAACATCACGTTATTCCGCACCATCAGGTTATGTCCGCCAGATGCCTTCGTCCGGGCGCATATTTGTGTATGCCGTGATCATCGTTGCTCTTGCACTACTGCCCCTCTTCCTGTCCAATATGTTTGGGTGGGGTGGTCTGCTGCGGAGTGCGGTGTTACCCCTCACAGCACTCTTAACATTCGGTCTGATTCTCGCTTTCTCAATGCTGCATATGCAGCCACGCGTCCTGTTTGGACAATACGGCGGGCGATTGGTGCTGGCGTTTGCGGCAATCCTGGGGTTGGGCATTTTTGCCTTTGTCACTGACTACAGCATGCGCGTGACGACACTCTATGAGACGTTTCTCCCAGGGTCAGACGGCGCGGCGGACGATCCGGCACTGCCGGCGCGTACCGTTACCTTCACGGTTGAGCATCCTGGTGTGGAGCATCGCCTGTATGTCAGCCCGGTTGATCGTTCCCGTGACGCCATTCCCCAGTCGGTAATGCTGCAGGTTACACTGCAGGATGCCGCAGGTGCCACCCTGATCGCGGGAGAAGAGACATTTACGCCGCGCCGGGACACGCAGACGGGGAAAGTTGTCTGGGGTGGGATTGATCGGGCATTTACGCCCCGCCAGGCAGGATCATATACGCTGGTCGTGACCGCCGTAACGCCGGGAATTCCCGAAATTCATGTGCGGGTGGTTGATCCGCAGAAGCGCGACGGGACACGGCCGCCGGGCTACTAACCGCCGGCAACATCCTCTCTGGCATATCCTTTGCTATCGTGGGCAAGAAAGTTGTAATCGAACTGTTATGAAGTCTTCGTAGAGCTATGTATCTTATAATTGTTGGGGCCGGTTCTATCGGCGTTAGTGTGATGAAGATTGCGCTGCAGGATGGTCACGATGTGGCCATTATCGAGCGCGACGAAGCCCGGGCGCGCGAGACGGCACAAAACTATGATGCCATCGTCCTGCATGCCGATATCGCCCACGGGGGTATCCTGGACGAGGCCGGCATTGATCGCGCCGACGCCTTGATCGCCACAACCAGCGATGACGCGATTAACCTTATGGCGATGTTCCTGGGCCGTGAGCATGAGATCAAAACGCTCATCAGCCTGGTTGCGGAGAAAGAGCACCAGGGGATGTTTGAGCGACTGGGTGTGCAGGTACTGGTCGATCCGGAGAAAATCCTGGCACAACATCTTTACAACCGGCTACGTAAACCGAAGGTCGAAGATGTTGTGAGCTTGACCCATGGTGAGCAGATTTTTGAGGCGGCGCTGAAGGAGCAGGCACCGCTGGTTGGCAAGACAATTGCGGAGGCCCGGCAGCAAGATCTTTTGTCCGAGCATCTCCTGATTGTTGCGCTCCGGCGGGGGCGGCATGTGACGTCGTTGCCGGCTGAGGATACCATGCTCAAAGCGAAGGATCATCTGATTGTGTTTGCGCAGGAACCGCTGGATGAAGCACAATATAATCCATTTACGGGCTAAGGATTCGGTTTGAATTCGAGTACCAGGATTATTCTCCGTGATCTTGGCCGGGTGCTGCATGTGCCGGGACTGATGGCGCTGGCCTCGCTGCCGATCTGCTACCTCTTTCAAGAGTATTACGCCATCTGGCCGTTTGTCTGGACGGCTCTGATTGCGCTGGTTGTCGGGCAACTGCTCTATCGTGTCTTTCAGTGCTCGGATGAAGCCTACCTGGATCAGGCCATGGTTATCGCCGCCCTGAGCTGGATTTGTGTGTCGTTGCTGGGAGCGCTGCCCTTCATGCTGATTGCCGCCAACCTGACCGAACAACCCCAGGTATCGCAGACCGTGCAGGCGTTTCGTCAACCCTGGAATGCCCTGTTCGAGTCCTTCTCCGGCTTCACGGCGACCGGGTTGACCGTGGCACTGGACCCCAGCGCACTGCCGCGCAGCCTGCAGTGGTGGCGCTCATTCACCGAGTGGATCGGCGGCGCGGGCATTATTGTGCTGATCCTCTCCGTGGTTGGCTCTACCAGCGGAATCTTCCGGCTCTACTTCTCGGAGGCGCGCACCGACCGCCTCGCGCCGAGTGTCTCCTCAACCGTGCGGACGATCTGGTGGATCTATCTGCTGTTTACCATCCTGGGTGTGCTGCTGTTGCGCCTCACCGGGGTGCCCTGGTGGGAAGCGCTCAACCATGGCATGACCGGCATTGCGACCGGCGGGTTTGATATTACCGGCACCAGCGTGGCCCGGTATGATGAACGCTCCCGGGCGGTGGTCATTCTGGTGATGATCCTGGGAGCCATCAGTTTTTCGGTACATTATCATGTGCTGGTACGCCGACAGATTCCTAACCTATGGCGCGATGCGCAGCAGCGGGTCTTCTGGGTCTTCTTGCTGCTGGGACCGCTGGTAC
>CAKZQX010000698.1 GCA_937141995.1 uncultured Chloroflexaceae bacterium
TAATGAACCGGGAAAGGAATTTGTATGTCAATCGACGCACTGCAGCGGGTGGATATTCATCCTACTCACACGCATGGCGACTTTCAACTCCGCCCGGGTCGTCCGATCCCGTTTGGGGCGACGCTGGTGCCGGGCGGGGTCAACTTCTCGGTCTACTCCAGCCATGCCACGGCCTGTACACTGGTGTTGTTTGAGAAGGGGCAGTCGGAGCCGATGGCCGAGATCCCCTTCCCGGATGCTTTCCGCATTGGAAATGTGTTTGCGATGGTGGTATTTGGCCTGGATAGTGAAACAACTGAGTATGGCTATCGCATGGAGGGGCCGTTTGATCCGGTCGTTGGGCATCGCTTTGACGCGGAGGCTATTCTGCTGGACCCGTATGCCAAAGCGATTGGCGGACGGGATGTCTGGGGCACGCCGCCGAACTGGAATGATCGCTACCGCCATCGTGCCCGGATTATCTATGATGATTTCGACTGGGAGAGCGATCACCCGTTGGAAATTCCCATCGAAGATCTGGTGATCTACGAGATGCATGTGCGCGGTTTTACCCGCCATGCCTCCTCCGGCGTGAAGCAGCCGGGCACCTTTGCCGCCATGCGCGAGAAGATTCCCTATCTAAAGGAACTGGGCGTAAACTGTGTAGAATTGCTGCCGATCTACGAGTTTGACGAGTTTGAGCATAGTCGTCCGCACCCGGAACGTGAAGGCGAAATGCTCATGAACTACTGGGGCTATAGCACAGTCGGTTTCTTTGCGCCCAAAGCCGGCTATGCCGCCACCGGCAAGTATGGTATGCAGGTTGATGAGTTGAAGGCGCTGATCAAGGAGTTGCACCAGAACGGAATTGAGATTATCCTCGATGTAGTTTTTAATCACACTGCTGAAGGTAACGAGCATGGCCCGACGATCTCGTTTCGTGGACTGGACAACAAGACCTACTACATGCTGACGCCCGAAGGCTACTACTTCAACTTCAGCGGGACGGGTAACACCCTGAACTGCAACAATCCGGTGGTGCGCAACATGGTGCTGGACTGTCTGCGCTACTGGGCATCGGAGTATCATATCGACGGCTTCCGCTTTGACCTGGCAGCTATCCTGGGGCGCGATCCCTGGGGCGCGCCGCTGGCGAACCCGCCGCTGCTGGAGACGCTGGCGTTTGACCCGATCCTGGCGAAGTGCAAACTGATCGCCGAAGCCTGGGACGCGGGTGGACTCTACCAGGTGGGCTCATTCCCGGCGTACGGGCGCTGGGCTGAATGGAACGGCAAATACCGCGATGACATCCGCCGCTTCCTCAAAGGTGATACGGGACTGGCGGGGAGCATGGCGCAACGGCTGCAGGGCTCACCCGACCTGTATGCCTGGCGCGGGCCAACCGCGTCGATCAACTTTATCACCTGCCACGACGGGTTCACGCTGGCGGACCTGGTGTCGTACAACGGGAAGCATAACGCGGCCAATGGCGAGAATAACAACGACGGCGCGAATGATAACGAAAGCTGGAACTGCGGCTGGGAAGGCCCGACCGATGATCCCTGGATCAACGGATTGCGCACGCGGCAGATGAAAAATGCCCTCGCCATGCTGCTGGTGAGTCAGGGCGTGCCGATGCTGTTAATGGGGGATGAGGTGGCGCGGACGCAGCGGGGCAACAACAACACCTACTGCCAGGACAATGAGTTGAACTGGTTGGACTGGTCGCTCATGGAGCAGAATACGGAACTGCTGCGGTTTGTGCAGCACTGCATCGCGTTTCGCCATGCGCACCCGGTGCTGCGCAACCGCGACCACTACCGCAACATCGACTATGTGGGGAGTGGCTATGCCGACATCACCTGGCATGGCACGCAGGCCTGGAACGCCGACTGGTCGGACGGCAACCGCACGCTGGCCTTCATGCTGTGCGGACGGCATGCGAAAGGCGGCACGGTGGTGGACAACTATATTTATGTCGCCATCAATATGCATTGGGATGCGCTACCGTTTGAGATGCCGATGCCGCCGCTGGGCACGCAGTGGCATCTGTTTGCCAACACCAGTATGCCCACGCCGGAGGACAGCTATGCGCCGGGCAGTGAGCCGGTGCTGAGCGACCAGCGCCAGTGCCTGGTCGGTGGCCGCTCCGTCGTGATCCTGGTAGGGAAATAAGCAACATAGCATATAAGCATGAAAGGAAGGAGCACACTATGGCTCTGGAAGTTACCCTCGAAATCGTCGATCAATCTGCGCATATTACCCTGGTGGGCGAACTGGATGCCGCTTCTGCCCCCCTCTTCCGCACAGAGATCGAGGCCGCAGCGCAGGCTCAGGTTAATCGTCTGGTGTTGTTTATGCAGAAACTGGACTTTATGGCAAGCGCCGGTCTGCGGGTGCTGGCCTTCGCCCGGCAGAAGATGGGCGGCGAAGTGGATATTTACATGGTTGGCGTGCAGGAATCCGTTCTGGAAACCATCACAATGACCGGGTTCCACCACAGCGTCTTTCTGGTGGATAGCTACGATGCCTCGCAGATCGGGTCGGCCTAGTTACAATGCCTTTCACATAAGCTCGCGCACAGCCGCAAAGGGCGACAGGAACCGCAAACCCTCCATAGCTTTGTGGCTGTGCGCGAGTTCATTTCTGCATATTTGAAAGGTATTGGGCCTCGTGTCGGCACCCTGGTTGCCCAGGTAATCAATCAACTTCCCGGAGCGCTTGCCACTGCTCAAGCGCAGGCGCTCCGGGCGGATACGTCCACAACCGGGGATACATTGCATCCCGTCGGGAGTCGGTTATCTCCGTTACAGCACACGATCGGTAACAGTGTGGTGCTTGCAGCACACTATAATGATAATGTGTGTTTTACCCACCAGGATAGATGATGGAACCGCTTACCGTACCCGGAACACTAGACTCGCTGTCACATATCGGTCAGTATATATCCCAGGCGGCGCAGGCTGCTGGATTGGAAAAAAAAGCGGCCTACCGTTTACGTCTAGCCGTTGACGAGATTGCAACAAATGTTGCGACCTATGGCTATGCCGAGGCCGGTATTACCGGAACAATAGTCGTAAATGCTACAATTGATGACGAGACCCTGACCATCACTATGGAAGATACCGCAGCACCGTTTGATCCCTTGCAGCATGATACCGATAACCTGGGGCTGGATCTACCGCTTGATGAACGGCGGATCGGTGGGTTAGGCGTCTTTCTTGCACTCAATGGCGTTGATCAGTTCTTCTACGAATATGTTAATAGTCGTAACCGCAATGTATTTGTGATGAAGCGATCCTGACCGAATGGACATTGCTGTTGCATGCTGGTGTATGCGTACACGATATCTGGCCGTTCGCGTCTGTCTCCAGGAGTGAGGTTCTCCATGACATCTCAAGCCGGTAATGTTTTACTCGTAGATAACAATCAAGCGAATCGGGCGTTGCTGATACCGCAACTGGAACAACTCGGTTACACCGTGGTTCCCGCCGACGATGGTCGTCAGGCTTTAGATATACTTGCAACGCAGCGATTCCACCTTATCCTCCTCTCGATCGGATTGTGGGGAATGAATAGCTATAAGATCCTGGAGCAGTTGCGCGCCACTGGAACCCTGCCGGCCACGCCGGTTTTGATGCTAACCCCCACTGACAATACCATGGGTATTGACCGCTGTATTGAACTGGGTGCAGCCGACTACCTGACTGAGCCATTTATCCCGGCGGTGTTACGGGCGCGTATCACGGCCTGCCTCGCCCAGCAGCAACTGCAGGCGCAGCAGCAGAATGATGCCGAGCGTGAATTGCTGCTCAAGATTGAACGGGATGTGCAAATTGCGCGGCAGATCCAGTTAGGCTTCTTGCCCAACCAGTTGCCGCAGCCGGTGGGTTGGGAGATTACCGCCAGCTTCCATCCCGCCCGCGAAGTTGCGGGTGACTTCTACGATGCCTTTATGCTGACGCAGAATCGGCGCGTGGGATTTGTCATCGCCGATGTGTGTGACAAAGGTGTAGGCGCGGCCCTGTTTATGTCGCTCTCGCGCAGCCTGATCCGCGCCTTTGCCCAGCAGCATTACAGCATTAGCGATTGGACCAGCCTCCTGGCGGATGATAAACCGGCCCGCACGCGCAGTCGCTCGCGTGCCACCGGACGCCAGGCCATGCCAACTATCGGTGCCGCTGCCCTGAAGAATGCCATGACCCTGACCAACAACTATATTACGACGAATCACCTTGAGATGAATATGTTTGTCACGCTCTTCTTTGGCGTACTCGATCCCCTGACCGGGACACTGATTTACGCTAATGGTGGGCACTGTCCGCCGGTGATTGTCGGACCTGAGGGCGAGATAAAAGCAAAACTGACCACCACGGGGCCGGCGGTCGGCTTGTTTCCCGGCGCAGAGTTTGGCATCGAACAGGCGCAACTGGAACCGGGCGACATTCTGTTCTGCTACACCGATGGCGTCACCGACGCGCGTAACCCGGAACGGGAGTTCTTTGGTGAACCGCGCGTTGAACAGTTGTTAGCCCAGCCTGCTTCCTCGGCTT
>CAKZQX010000699.1 GCA_937141995.1 uncultured Chloroflexaceae bacterium
TGTTCGATGGCGGCGGCCCGAAAGGTATCGCCGGCAGCGAGCAGGACGCTGTGTCGGCGGCCTGCGAGCCGATGAGCAAGTTTGGCGGTAGAAGTGGTTTTGCCAGTGCCGTTGACGCCAACAATCACCTGGAAGGGGCCAAGTTCAAGCTTGAAGTCCTGGAATGTTTTGAAGCCGTCTATTTCAATCTGGGTAATCATAGAACAATCTTTATTCCTTCCGCTGCACACACTCTGGTAATCTCTGCCGGACTGGCGGCGTGACACTGAACATTGACCTCCAGGGCGGAGGCCAGTTGGACGGCATCATAGCCACGTAGCCGATAGCTCTGGGTTAGTCTGACTGCCCGATCTATCACCATAGCATCGACAAGCACTGACCGATACTCAGTCTGGTAATGCTGGAGCAGCAGCGCAACAGCAGTATTCCGTTCCTGAATGGTAATGGTTCCGGCCCGCTGCCGTGCCGCGATAGCTGCCGCAGCTTCAACGCGGGTCAGTGCAGATACCAGGATGGTATGCTCACTGTTCGAGTCGGTCAGGGTATTGATCCAGGTACTTCCAACTTCCGGCAGATAGCGTTTAACCAGAGCGCTGCTATCCAGGTAGAAGAAACTCACACCTTCGGCCCTCGCTGCTCCAGAATAATCTCACTCAGTGGTCGGCCGCTTCGTCCCAGTGCGGCGCGTACTTCGTCCAGGGTGACAGTGCATTGTGCGGCGCGCGCTTGCTCAGCAGGCGTAAGCTCTGCCAGTAGGCCTGCCTGGCGTAGCACCTCAGTTGCCAGTTCGCGTTCACTTGATGATTTCCCTGCCCGTTGCAATGTGGCGCGTATCTCATCCAGGGTAGCGGTGGACTGTGCGACCTGCTTCTCCTCCGCGTATGGTTTTGCCGGCAAGCCCGCCTGATCCAACAGTTCGGTTGCCAGTTCATGCTCGCTCATTGATTCGTGGGTCAGGCGTTCGTGGAGCCATTGCTGTGCGATGGCTTCAGTGCTTGTGCCGTGGCGAGCAGCAGTTACCTGTAACCGTTGATACAGCTCATCTGAAAGTTCAACCGTTAATACAGTCATCTCCGTTCACCTCTTTTCTATGCCAGTCTTCTTTCCATCCTATCACAGCATACCCGCTACAGCGTGCCCACCCAGTAGCGGTAGGCCTCCAGCCACTCCGCACTGGTGGGGTCCGGATCTACAAACTCCAGATCTTCCAGGGACGCGTTGTACTCCTGCCCGCCCTTGCGAATGCATGCCATAATACCCCGGCGCAAGCTACTCTGCGCTTCGTTGAGCCCGATAACCTCAACCGGATCGCCCAGCGCCCGGGCCTGCAGCGGAAAGTTTAACTGATCGTCAAGCGTGCAGAGGACGCCGGCGAACTCTTCGTCTTCGTTGTAGCAATCCACGGTGGCTTCGTCGATCAGGGCTTGTAGTCGCTCTTTATCCATGAAATCCTCCTGTTTTGATTAAAAAATTTGAATACATGTTCATAGATAAGGGTTACCCCTCCTACCGCCTCGACACATCCTCGGTTGTTCTGCTCGCATCCGCAGGCCAGGGTTCCGCATTGCCGGCGCTATCGTAGGCGCGGACGCGGAAAGCAAAGTCTTTCCCTTCAGTCGGGCCAAACCAGGCGGAGGTTGCGGTTGTCGCACGCTTCCAGTCACGCCAGCCGCCATCAGGCAGTTCGCGGATCTGCACATCGTACCTGGTGATATCCGACAGTTCACTGCTGCCGCTCCAGTAGACCCGGTAGCCGCGCATCTCCGGCACAATCCGCGTTACCCGGCTGTTGCCGGCGCGTTGCTCCTCAATAACGCGGACACTGAACAATCCAACCAGCGAGAAGATCAGTAGCAGCCCGGCGACGGCCACCAGTCCAACTGCAACAATGCCGAAGATCTGGCGGCCCGGCAGCCGGCGTAGTATAGTCAACCCTGTTTCCATCGTGTGATTCCTCCTTCGCTATTGGTCTGGCAGATGCTGCTGCTGGTCACAGCGCATCCCGGCACCAGCAGGCACGCCAACACTGCTCATGATACCAGCAATCGGTGCGCGGTGGGCGACTCAGCCAGACGCCATCCATTTCTCAGGAACCTGACCCTGTTCTGCTTCGTCTTTCTGGTAGTAGCAGTTCCCTGAGCAAACCGGGGAATCCTCTGAACTGCCGTTTATTTCCCACGTTGCTGTTTTTGATAGTGTCATGTGTAGCCGGAGCAGCATAACGTATGTGAAGATCTACAAGTACGAATAAGTCCGCTTTGTGTCAGTTGCCGCATGCATAACCAACTATAGACTATACGTCAGAACGTTTTTAGGGAGAGAATCTATGCGACGACTTGTGCCGCTCATTCTGCTGATTACACTGCTGAGTGCGTGCAACCTGTTGCCGCGATCAGATCAATCCTTCGATGGTATGACGATCTCCTTTGCTGCCTGGGAGAGCGAACGCCCCGCATATGAGACGCTGGCCGCCCAGTTTTCATCTGAATATCCCGACGTTCGGGTGGTCGTTATCGCAATGGAAGAGCTGGTGCAGCCCGCCGAGGGGGAGCCGGATACGCCGCTGCGCCTGCTGCACCGGGTTGTTTCCGGCGCGGATACCGCCCCGTCCTGGGTTGCGCCCCCGGAAGCCTTCGGCACTGACCTGCTGCTTAACCTCGCGCCGTTGATGGCGGCCGACGAGACCTTCGACCGTAGCGATTTCTATCCGGGCATGCTGGAACAGTACACCTTCGATGGTGGCACCTGGGTGCTGCCCCGCTATTTCTATGCCCAGGCGCTGACCTACAACCGTGATCTCTTTGTCGAAAACAATTTCCCAGAACCGGAGCCGGGATGGCGTTGGAGCGATCTGCTGGATATTGCCGGGCAACTGGCCGACGGGCGCGCCACACCATTTGCCATCTATGGTCTGGTAGATCAGAGCAATGGCATACAACCACTGCTGGCGCTGCTCCAGGCGCAAGGGGTTGATCTCATGAACACGCCCCTTGATCAGATCCAACTGGATCAGCCCGGTACAATTGCGGCGCTTGAGCAGTTGCGCACGCTGCATGCTACTGGGGCAATCTTCCTGCCCGATCTGGATGCCGGTCATTCGCGTAATGCCCAACAACTGGTGCAGGCAGGCCAGGCTGCGCTCTGGGGCGAGTTTCTGGCTGAGATGACCGGAACCTCCGGGCGGGATGCTTCTGCAGCAACGGTGCCGCTGCCCTTTGACATTGGGCGGGTGCCCTATCCGGTTGATAGCCCAAATCTCTTTGGGTTTGGGCAGGGCAGTGGGTACATTATTAGCGGTGGTACGCGCTATCCGCAGGCAGCCTGGCACTGGATCGAGTTTCTGTCCCGGCAACCCCTGGAGACGCCCGCCGTTCCATCCGACTTTGCCGAGCCGGGCCGCATTCCGGCGCGCGGATCGCTGGCCGAGGAATTGGATTTCTGGGCCGGTCTGGATGAGCATACCGCAGCCGCCTACCGCTGGGCCATCGGGAATCCGTTGCCACTCGCGCGGCAGACCCCCGATCCGCGTCTGCCGGGTCTGTTGACTCCGCTGGTGCAACAGGTGATCAGCGAAGGTGTGGACCCGGTGCAGGCTGTGGCGACCGGGCAGCAGCAGATCCAGGCGCAGCTTGCTGCCGAACCACTGATGCCACCATCCCCGCTGGACCTTGGGCCGGTGGTTGTGGCGACCCCGCCACCGCTCCATGCCCGTGATGAGGTTGCGGAGATCACATTTGCCGCCACGGGCGTTGATGCGGAGGAGATGCGTCAGTTGGCCGAAACCTTCCAGCAGGAACGTCCCGACATCGCAGTGACACTCGATGCGACGCATGTCTTCACCGAACCGGTTGCCCTGACCGATATTGCCGGCGCAAGTGACTGCTTTCTCTGGTGGTCCGCCCCCCGGCATGCTGAAGAGCGGGAGGCGCTACTCGACCTGCAGCCGCTGCTTGAGGCCGATAGCGATATTCCCCGGAGCGATTACCCGGCGGCCTGGCTCACGCCGTTCCGGGAGGAGGAAGGACTATTTGGCTTGCCCTACAGCGTGGTGCTGCGGGCGCTGCACTACAACCGCACCGCCTTTGACGCGGCAGACCTGGAGCCGCCGACAGCGACATGGACGCCGGAAGATTTCCTGACGGCGGCGCAGGCGCTAACCATGGGTGAGGGCGATCAGAAGCAGTATGGCTATGCGCCCCTCGGTGGCGCGTCCCGCGATCTGATCTTCTTCATTCATCAGTTTGGTGGACAGATTATCACGGGAAGTGGCGCTGATGCGCGTCCCAACTTTGCCGATCCCCAGGTGATTGCCGCAGTGCAGTGGTACCTTGATCTGGACCGAGTGCATGGCGTAATGCCGCCGCTGACCTTTCCCTATCGCCGTGATGATCCGCACTACGACGATACGGCGCGCACGCTGGCGCAGGCTGGTCGGGTGGGGCTCTGGTTTGGCGAGAGTGCCCCACTGCCGGCGGGGATTGAGTCGGCGTCGCTGCCGTTTGACGAAGGTATTGCGTCGCTGCCGGTCGGGGCAAACGGTCTGCATATGGGTGATTTTGCTGTGCAGGGGCTCTACATTTCGGCTGAGACCCGGCAGGCCGATGCATGTTGGGACTGGCTGAAGTTTCTCTCAGGTGACGGCACGCTCAGCATGCTGCGGAACAGTCTCCCGGCCCGAGTTTCGGTGGCCCAATCCGCGGAGTTTGTCGCTCAGGCGCAGCCCGACATCCTCTCCATCACGCAGGCTTACGGCGAGGTACTGAATCAGCCGGTACAACCGGGGAGCACGTTTGACGCGCTGGACGGCACCGAGGCATTCACCCTGGAGTCCTACTGGTTCTTTGCCGCAATCAATGCGGCGTTGACGGAGGAGGCTGACCTGGTGCAGGCGCTGACCCAGGCGCAGAATGTGACAACCGCGTTTATCGACTGCCGGTTTGCCGGTAGCGCACCGGATGCCTGCGCGCTTCAGGTAGACCCGGACTACCAGGGCTTTTTGACGGGTGAGGCACAATAATGCAAATCTCCCGCAGGCTTTCCTGCGGAAGATTTGCGTCAGTTGACACACGTTACGCGGTGGCGCTGGTTTCGGCCTCGTGCCAGACCCGGAAGCCCGCTTCGCCTGCGGCAGCGTGGTACGCTTTTGATCTTTTGCACAAAAAAATCACTCTGTGAATTTTTTTGTGCAAAAGATCGAGCATCTTCCACCCTGCCGGCGGCGATATCTCCCGCCAAACGCGGGATCGCCTGATACATATCAGCACTGGCCGTTTCGCGGTGTTCGCTTATGTCATGTTGTTCGTGGTCCAGACGCCACCGCGTAACTCGCGTCAATTACACGAGTTATTTACACGAGTTACGCGGTCGTTGATCCGACAGGCGACTCCGCCTCCGGCAGGGCGGAAGATTCCATCTTTTTTCACAAAACCTTTGCACTGTGTGCAAAGGTTTTGTGAAAAAAGATCAACATGTACCATGCTGCCGCAGGCGAATCGGGCTTCCACGTAGGCACATGTCCAATGTGTGTACCCACCGCGTAACTCCTGTTATTTACACGACTTACGCGGTGGCGCTGGTTTCGGCCTCGTGCCAGACCTGGAGGCCGCTTCGCCTGCGGCAGCGTGGTACTTTTTTATCTTTTTCAGGAACATTTGGCTCGGAGAGCCAAATGTTCCTGAAAAAGAAACGATATTTTCCGCCCTGCCGGAGGCGAATCGGAACGTTCATCCAGATGAACACCTGATTTGGAACCGACCGCGTAAGTCCTGTTATTTAGAATCACCCTGGTAGCAGCCTACCGGAACGGAGCCGCATTGAGCAACCCGCCCGGTCCCTCGTCACTGTTCCAGGTTTTGTTGGGGCCTCGCTCCAGATCGATTGGCGTGTCGGGGCCAAGGTTGCGATAGTAGATATCGCGGTAGTTGCCGACCTGCGCGATGATATCTCGGGCGAAGGCATTATCCAGCCCCAGCTTCTCGCCGATGGCCCCACGCTGCCCCAGTAGCCGGGCAATATCCGGGTTGTCTGTGTCGACCAACTCCGCCACGTTATCCCGATTGATCCCCAATTCTTCGGCATAAATCATTGCATGTACCGTCCAGTTGACAATCTCACCCCAGGCCGGATCGCCTTCGCTGTAAACCGGGCTGTGGGGCTCGCGGGATATTGGCGTGTTGAGGACGGTGTGGTCCTCGGGACGGACAAACGCTGCCCGGCGCGCAGCCAGTTCTGAGGCATCACCGGTCACGGCAGCGCAACCACCCCGCTCATAGGTATCGTAGAGGGCATCTGCCGTATCGAAGCGCTGGATATCGAAGGGGATGTTACGCACGGCGAACTGGTCGATCAGGTTCTGCTCGGTAGCGGTGCCTGCCAGGACACAGATCTCCTGATCGGCCAAGTCCTCCAGACTGCCGATGGCGCTATCACTGCGGACCATGAACCGTTGACCATCATGAAAAATAATCGGGCCAAAAGCCAGGCTGATACCCGAATTGGGCGGATTCATGCCGACATCGGGCAGTGCAGTCCAGGCAACATTATGGAACAGCACATCGACCTGCCGATCACTCAGGGCGGCAAAACGCTCGCTCACGCTCAACGGCACAAACTCGACAGCGCCGGCATCACCCAGGACGGCGGCGGCAACGGCGCGACAGAAGTCGGCATTAAAGCCACTGTAGTTGCCGTCCTCGGCGCGAAATCCAAAGCCCTGCAGATCTTCTTGCAGGCCACAGCGCAGCACCCCGCGGTCACGCACGCGCTCCAGCGTAGGTTGTTCTTCCCAGGCAGTGGCCTGTTCCAGCCACCCGTCTACCTGGGCGCGATTCTCGATAATCCAGTTCTCGGCCTGGCGCTCAATATCCTCGGCACTATTTTCACCAAAGAACATGGCCGCATTCTGTGCCACAATCGCTTCCAGCGGAATTTCAACCAGCTCCAGCAGGCGCTTGACCGAAGGGTGACGCTCCAGGAATGCGCGATTGGCGACGACGCGGATGTCGTTGATCGGGAAGCCGAGATTACACGGATCAGAGGCGCATCCGGCAACTTCGGGAACCTGGGTAAACTCTTCCTGGGCGACCATGCTGTCTGGCAGGCCGGCAAACGGCACCTCCAACCAGACGACATCCTCGCCGGGGATCAACCGTCCCAACGGCCAGTTAGGTGTCCAGGTGTAGAAGAGGACCGGCTCGCCATTCTCGAAACGCTCCAGCGTATCGCGCATCAGATCCGCGTAGTCGCCCTGGACCTGCTCCACGGTGTCACGCAGTTCATAGACATCGAGATGATGTTCGATCACCTCAGCGCAGGCCCATCCTTCGGGATTACAGCCGATAAGGTCAGCTTTGCCATTGCCGTCAAGATCAAAGAGTTGGGCAATCTCCGGCTGTTGCAGCGCTTCAAGGCCGGTAATGTTCTGAGCATCCGCCGTCGCCTGGTCAATCAGGTAGCCCTGCAACGCACCGCCGCGTACCTCTGAGCCGATAAGTTCGCTATTCGCGGCAATCGCTTCCTGGTTGAGGAAGGTGTTATGCAGCGGAATCCAGCCATTGGGCCAGAGGGTAACTTCGCCCTCGGCAACCGCCGGGTAGAACTCATCAGTGCCCATGACTTCGGGGGCGGTGACGGTGTAGCCCAACTCTTCCAGCAATTGCCGATAGATCTCCGCCTGGAACCAGCCTGTGTCCCAGGTGGCTCGCGCCATACGAATTGTCGTATCCTGGGCGGTGTCATCCGGAACTTCAGATTCTGTTGTCGCTGCAACATCGGCCACTGTCGCCGCGGTCGGCTCCGGACCGGCCACGGGCACCGATGTCGGTGGTAGCGTTGTCGCCGTCGGGGAGGGGTTGCTGCCGATACTATTACAGGCTGCCAGTACCATTATCAGCACCAGCGCACTACTCAACAAAGAAAATATGCGTTGTTGCATAGGACTTCTCCGCTCTATCTTCAGGCATGTTCCTGTTCACGCTGCTTTGTGCTTTTATTCCGGCGACCAGTCGGGGGCCGTATCATTGGCATCAGGTGTATTCGTCAGATTAGTTGGATCACTGCCATCGGCATTCATCCGGTAGATCTCCTGGTCGCGGTCGCGGCTGGAGCGAAAAGCGATCTGTGCGCCATCCGGGGACCAGGTGGGCGATTGATCCAGCCAGGGACCATTCTCTGTCAGCCGATTAACCTCCGCTCCATTCACAGTCATCACATAAATATCGAAGTTGTTATCCTCACGATCCGAGGCAAACGCAATCTGCTCAC
>CAKZQX010000700.1 GCA_937141995.1 uncultured Chloroflexaceae bacterium
AAAACCCCAGATCACACCGGCACCAACCGCCGAGATTGCCATAGGCAAGAAGATCAGCGACTTCGCCGTGGTCTCTTCCCAGCCGCGCAGACGGTCAGCCAGCACTGCAATCAGGAGCCCGAACGAGACAGCGATAGCCGTTACCAGGATGATCCAGAGGACATTGTTGCGCAGCGCGATCTGCATATCCGGGTCGGTAAAGGCAAAGATATAGTTATCCAGCCCGACAAAGTTGTTCGAGCGCGCATCAAGAAAGCTGATGTAAATCGTGTTGAGCGCCGGGTAGACCAGGAAGACGGTCAGAATGACCATCGCCGGCCCGACAAAGAGATAGGGGCGCAGGGCATCCCGCAGGCGGATTGGCAGTTGCTCAATCAGGTAATTTGTACCAATATACAATGCCCAGACACCGCCGACGCCGACAATCAGCGCAACCAACCCGACGATCAGCTTGTTCGCGTCGCTGTCGCGCATAAAGATAAAGCTTTGCCACAAAACGACAAATGTGATCAGTGGGACAACCAGCGCAACCAGCAGGCGCAGTGGTCCAGTGGTTAACCACTCCTGCACGCTGTTGTTGGGTCCCGATCCTCCGGACGCACTCTGGCGTTGGGAGATGGTTCCTCTACTCTGTTCTTGCTGTGCCATCGTTTCCTCCTTGCACTAACGTCACTGTCAGAAACTGTCTTCTCCATACTCTTCAGGAGGGAGTAGGGCGGCAGGGACACGGTATCCCGTGCCCCGCCGCGTTTTGTCTATTCCTTTGACAAGATTGATTTACACGAATTACGCGGTCCCTGACCTGAAAGGTCTTTCAGCCTCCGGCAGGGTGAAAGAAACCCGATCTTTTTTCAAAAACATTCACGACGTGAATGTTTTTGAAAAAAGAAGAAAAGGAGTACCATGCTGCCGCAGGCGATTCTGCCGTTCTCTGAATGAAACGCCCGGTTTGATGAACCACCGCGTAACTCGTGTGATTTACGGCCAACTGGTGTCGATATCTTCCAGGATGGGACCAAGCTCATCACCGCTGATGTAGTCCACCACACCGGCCCAGAATGTACCGGCTCCAACTTCACCCGGCATCAGGTCACTGCCGTCGAAGCGAACGGAGTCGGCCTCCAGCAGGATCTCGGCGATGCCACGATTGGCCTCATCAAACCAGTCCAGGCTGGCATCCTCGTGCGGTGAGAGGAAGACGCCGCGCTCAATCGCCGGGCGAATCGACTCGGCGGTGGTCAGGTACTCCATCACCTGCCGCACTTCGGGGCGATCGTTGTACATTGAGTAGATATCGCCACCGACCAGAACCGGCTCACCATACTCTTCCTCAATCGCCGGGAAGTAGAAGTAGTTCAGGTCGCCCTCCGGCCCGATCGTCAGATCCGGGTAATCCTCCGCCAGCCAGCCCGGCATATAGCTACCCTGCTTCGCCATGTAGGCGTCCCCCTCGATCAGCGCGACACCCGTATCGAAGAAGGGCGTCTCCAGCGTCGTAAGCGTCCCACCAAAGACATACTGCTCATTGAGCAGGAAGTTGCCCATAATCTCCCAGGCATTGCGCACTTCGTCGGAGGCAAACAGCAGCCGGTCGTCCGGGTCCACCGGCGTGGTCCAGCGGTCGTAGTTCTCCAGCGAGGTCGTCCGCAGCATGATGTCTTCAATCCAGTCGGTACCGACCCAGCCGGTGGCATTCCCGCTCTCCATCGGGGCATACCAGGGTGAGCCGCCATCGGCGACAATCCGGTCGGTCAGGGCCAGCAACTCGTCCCAGGTGGTGGGGACTTCATAGCCGGCTTCTTCAAAGGCCGCCGGGGAGTACCAGACCAGACTCTTGACGATGGCGCGGTTCCAGACGCCGATCATCTTGCCGTCGGCGGTGGTCGCCATATCCAGCCAGCTCTGGTTATACTGATTCTGGAGATAGTCCAGTTCCATGAAGGTGGTAACATCAACCGCTTCATTGGCAAAGCGCTTCATCAAGCCGGGTTGGGGAAAGCCCGCGATATCGGGGGGATCGCCCGCCTCGATGCGGGTAGCCACCAGCACCTCAAAGTCGCTGGCCCCCTGGTAGTTGACCTCGATGCCGGTCTCCTCTTCAAACGCCTCGAAGCCGGCCTCAAACGCCTCGACTTCGCCCGGCTCGGTATAGGCCCCAAAGATCGTTACGACATTTTCGCCGGTTGCCTGTTCTGTTGTACCACCTTCAGTGGTAGCATCATCTCCCGTTTCGGCCTCACCGCCGCCACCACCGCAGGCAGCCACGATCAAACTGAGGAGGAGGAGTAGAGTAAATATGGAACTTTTCCGAAGCATTGTCTTACGTCTCCATTGATTCAACTGTAGCTTACGTCGCTACATTGACGAATATCCATAGCAAGAATCAGACCAACGATAGAACAATTCACCAATCTCAGGTTGCGTTACCGGGCCTCACCTCCTCTCAGCGTCTGACGATAGTTTACGGGGCGCTGCGGTTGTGCGGCGGATGACCAGTTCAACCGGCATCCGCTCACTGACCGGGTCAGTATCAAGATTACCCAGCCGTTCCAGCAGCAGCTCTACCCCACGCGCCCCCGTCTCAAAGAGCGGCTGGCGGATGGTCGTAAGCCCCAGATATTCGGCGATTTCGATATCGTCGTATCCGATAACCGAGAGATCATCGGGCACGCGCAGATGGATATCATGGGCAGCTTCCAGAACGCCCAGTGCCTGGGTATCGCTGGCTGCGAAGATAGCGGTTGGTGCTCTGTCCAGGGAGAGCAGTTCGGTCGCCAGGCGGCGCGCTTCATAGCGGCCATGCATGCCGGAACGGTGGTAGGACTCGCAGAACGGCATCCCGGCATCGGTCAGCGCCTGGCGATAGCCGGCATAGCGATCACGGCTGCTGGTGAAGTTGAAGGGATCGGTCAGCGGATCACTGATGTAGGCGATGCGCTCGTGCCCCAGGTCAAGCAGATGGCGGGTAGCGATATAGCCGCCCTGCTGATCATCAATAAAGACGCAGGTCATGCCGGCGACATAGGTGTCGATCAACACAACCGCCACGCCCGGCTGTTGCAGGGCAGTAACTTCTTCGGGATGGGGCGCAAGCGAAATGATCAGCACGCCATCGGAACGTTCTTTGCGCGGCAGGTCGCGCAGGCAGATATCGCGCCGCTCAACCGTTTCGACATTGCAGACGATCAGTTGGTAGCCGCTATCAGCGAGGTTGGCCTCGACTCCACGCAACCGCTCCACGACGGAGGGCCGCGTAAAAAAGGGCGCAATCGTTGTAACAGTCAGGGTTTTACCCAGGGAGAGGCTGCGGGCCGCCTGGTGTGGTGTATAACGTAGCTCGGCAATAACATTAAGGACACGCTGACGGGTTGCCGGACTCACCAGGGGGCTATTGTTCACCACCCGGGAGACCGTTGCAAGACCAACGCCGGCTCGCTCCGCAACATCGCGAATTGTGGCACTCATTGGCACTATTTTGTTCAGTTATTGCAAAAAGAACAACCTTATGCAAAGGTTGCATGACGTCCGATAGAAACGAAAGGAACTATGAAAACGAAGAACAGTACACAGGACATTCTGCACGCTGCTCTTGAACCGTTGGGTCTGGTTATAAAGCTATCCGTTTAGTGGAAGCGTTTCCAGTATACCACCGTGGCCCGTGGGCGTCAAGCGATTTCGGGAGAATCTGCACAGCATTTGCAAAGAGGCGTGAAGTGTGAAACGTGCGACGTGCGGCGTCAGCTTGCAAGATGATGAAAACCTCCCGCAGATTGATTCTGATCAAACCTGCGGGAGGTTTTCACGGACTACAGACTACGGCCTACGGCCAACTGGCGTCAATATCTTCCAGGATGGGACCGAGTTCGTCGCCGCTCAGATAGTCCACTACGCCACTCCAGAAAGTCGCCGCGCCAACCTCACCCGGCATCAGGTCGCTGCCGTCGAAGCGGACGGAGTCGGCGTTTAGCAGGATCTCGGCAATCCCTCGATTGGCCTCGTCAAACCAGGCCAGATCAACATCCTCGTGGGGTGAGAGGAAGACGCCTGCTTCAATCGCCGGACGCACCGACTCGGCGGTGGTCAGGTACTCCATCACCTGCCGGACGGCGGGGCGATCATCGTACATCGAGTAGACATCACCACCGACCAGCACGGGTGAACCATACTCTTCCTCAATCGCCGGAAAGTAGAAGTAGTTCAGGTCGCCCTCCGGCCCGATCGTCAGATCCGGGTAATCCTCCGCCAGCCAGCCCGGCATATAGCTACCCTGCTTCGCCATGTAGGCGTCCCCCTCGATCAGCGCGACACCCGTATCGAAGAAGGGCGTCTCCAGCGTCGTAAGCGTCCCACCAAAGACATACTGCTCATTGAGCAGGAAGTTGCCCATAATCTCCCAGGCATTGCGCACTTCGTCGGAGGCAAACAGCAGCCGGTCGTCCGGGTCCACCGGCGTGGTCCAGCGGTCGTAGTTCTCCAGCGAGGTCGTCCGCAGCATGATGTCTTCAATCCAGTCGGTACCGACCCAGCCGGTGGCATTCCCGCTCTCCATCGGGGCATACCAGGGTGAGCCGCCATCGGCGACAATCCGGTCGGTCAGGGCCAGCAACTCGTCCCAGGTGGTGGGGACTTCATAGCCGGCTTCTTCAAAGGCCGCCGGGGAGTACCAGACCAGACTCTTGACGATGGCGCGGTTCCAGACGCCGATCATCTTGCCGTCGGCGGTGGTCGCCATATCCAGCCAGCTCTCATTATACTGGTTCTGAAGATACTCCAATTCCATAAAGGTCGTGACATCAACCGCTTCATTGGCAAAGCGCTTCATCAAGCCAGGCTGAGGGAAGCCCGCGATATCAGGGGGATCGCCCGCCTCGATGCGGGTAGCCACCAGCACCTCAAAGTCGCTAGCCCCCTGGTAGTTGACCTCGACACCGGTCTCCTCCTCCAGGGTTTCAAACCCGGCCTCAAACGCTTCCACATCACCCGGTTCTGTATACGCGCCAAATACCGTTACCACATTTTCATCGACAGGCTGACCGTCAGCCCCCTCATCTTCTCCCGTTTCGGCCTCGCCGCCGCCACAGGCAGCCAGCATCAGACCAAAGATGACGAGCAGGACAAACAACGGGGTTTTGCGAAACATTCTGTTATCCTCCATTGGTATAAACTTGCATCGCTGCATACGTGTGATTTTTATAGCAAGAATCAGACCAGCGGGACTATGGTATGATAGCACTCGATGAATACTCAGATGCGAGGTAACCCGATACGAATTGCGATGCCGGCGCGCGTCGTCTACCCGCTGCATGGCTTTGGTGGCATCGAGAGCCATGTCTTTCACCTGGTCACCCACCTGACGCGGCTCGGCGTGAACGTGACGCTGTTTGTGCAGGATACAACCCGTCACTCGCCGCCAACGCCGGATCAGCAGGCAGCCTTCCAGTCCATCATTGGCGGACTGGCGCGGGTGGTCTTCCTGCGCTATGACTACACCACGCCGCTGCTGCCGCCCAATGGCATCATCGGGCGGCAGATTAACTATCCCTGGTACACCTGGCGGTTAGGACTGGCGGCGGCAGCGGCCGTGCGG
>CAKZQX010000701.1 GCA_937141995.1 uncultured Chloroflexaceae bacterium
GGCGGGGGTAATCCGGCGGCAGGTTCAGCGCCGGTAGTTCACCGCTCAACTGCTCATGCCAGTAGTGGCGCAGGCGGGTACCCTCTGGCCCGGCAAGCATGTCGGTCTGCCAGTTGACATAATCGGTATACTGCATTGCGGGAGGAGCCAGACGCGCCGACGCCCCACCCGTCTCGGCGATATACAGGGCGTGTAATTCACGCGCCAGCAGCCCCACCGACCATCCATCGACAACGGCGTGATGCCACATCATAAGCAGAACATGATCTTCCGGCGCACATGTAAAAAGGTATGTGCGCATCAGCGGGCCTGATGCAAGATCGAAGGGCCGATCCTGCATGCGCGCTATCTGCGCGGTCAACTCGTCAGCAGTCCAACCCGTTGCATCGATGCACTCGAAGTGCGCATCTACCTGGCCTGGTATCTGCTGCACGACGTTATCATCGGTAGCGGCAAACGTTGTACGCAGGGCGGCATGCCGTTCGGTGAGCGTCTGGATGACCCGCTGCAGCGCCTGCGTATCGAGCGGCGCGCGTATCCGCACCGGAAAAGCAACGTTATAGGCCGACATGGGTGGTGTCATTTGCTCAATATACCAGAGCGCCCGCTGCCCATACGAGGATGGATGTGTGGTTAACGTCGCGTCTGCCTGGTTGCTGAACCGGGCGCGCTGCTGTTCATGCCCGGATTGTGCGGAAGGGTTCATCATACGTATATCCTTGCTATTCCGGCATTGCGTAGAGTAGTGCTGTGACCGTGTCATCGACCGGCTGATCAACCGTTGTTAACAATATATCGGGCGACAGCGAGTGCTGGAACGGGCAGGTCGGCAGATCGAGCCGGAGGTTCTGCCCGCCCCGGTGGAACGCCTCCCAGTTTACCGGCGCACCGGCAACATAGAGCAGGGCCAGGCTTTCCAGGATCTGCTGCCGGTCCGCGCAGTTACGGCGCAGTGAAGGCAGCCAGGCGGCGGTTCCGGCAGACAGACAGCTCTGCCCCATTCCCAGAAGCACCGGATGCGGGCCGATTTCGATGAACGTGTTGTAGCCTTCAGCGTGCAACGCCGTCATCCCGGCGATTAATTGGACCGGCGCAAGCACATGCTGTACCCAGTAGTCAGGTGTTGCGATAGTCTCGTCTGCCAGGCGACCAGTGACATTCGAGATGATGGGCACACGCGGTGGCGCATAGCTAATACTCGCCGCAACCCGGGCAAACGCATCGATCATCGGTTCCATCAGGGGCGAGTGGCAGGCGTGTGACACGCCCAGGCGTCGCGCCCGCACCCGGTTGGAGGCCAACGCCTCAACCACCGCCGCTACGGCCGTGTCTAAACCAGAAATGACCGTATGTCTGGGACCATTGATTGCAGCGATAGCAAGCTGGTTGGCGTACGGCTCAATCGCGGCCCGCACCTGCGCTTCCGGCGCGAGGATCGCGGCCATCGTCCCACCGGGGGGCAGTTGCTGCATCAACCGACCGCGCGCCGCAATCAGCCGCAGGCCATCCTCCAGACTGAAGACACCGGCGATGACTGCCGCGACATACTCACCGAACGAGTGCCCCATCAGGGCTTGCGGCACAATCCCCCAGGAACGCCACAACTCGGTAAGCGCATATTCCACTGCGAAGAGTGCAGGCTGAGTGTAGCCCGTCTGGCGCAGCGGGGAGGTGTCCGACGCTGCGGCTTCCGCAAATAGCAGGTCGAGCAGCGGACGGTCGACCTGCGGTTGCAACAGCTCTGCGCTGCGGTCAAGCGCCGCCCGGAAGACTGGTTGGGTTGTGTAGAGTTGGCGGGCCATGCCTGGATACTGTGCGCCCTGCCCGGTAAAGAGAAAGGCAATGCGCGGGCGACCAGTCTGGCCCTCTCAAGTGTAGACATTTTGGGGAAGACTGGCGCGTGTGTCAAAGGTTTTGAGCGCGGGTCATCCTTCGGGTACGATACATGGAAGCCAAACCAGTATCATACCGGAGGAAGGTATGACCCGCATCCAAGCATTATGGCAGTGGCAGCACCTGGTGTCAACCCATCTGCCAACATTGAGTCGGCCCCAGGTGACCACCTTGGCCCTATGGAGTTTCGGCATCGTGATCACCCCGTGTGCTGGTCTCACCACCGTGAGCGCATTCGTGGCCCTGGTGCTCGGACAGCGTGAGCCGACCGTACGCGAACGTCTGCGGTATTGGTATCGCAAACTGATACGTAAAAAGTTTCGTATCCGCAAGCATACTCGGCGTCGCTATCGACGGCGTGAGACCACGGTCCAGACCTGTTTTGCGCCCCTGTTACGCTGGGTACTGGCCTGGTGGCATCCTGACCATAACCACTGCCTGCCGTAGCATCGCCTGCTGCGCCGCCCTGATGCACCGGTTCTAATGGATCCAAGAATTGAGACACGCACTCGGCCACAGTTCCGTATACTAGCGTAACGTTTGTGATATCTTCTCAATAACTCGGGGGAACCCGCCTTGCCGCAAGCCCATTCTTCGGCTATACTCGAGCTATAACCAAACCGTT
>CAKZQX010000702.1 GCA_937141995.1 uncultured Chloroflexaceae bacterium
GTACCATGCTGCCGCCGGCGAAGACGACGTTCACAGGAGTTGATGTCTCATTTGAACGCGCATGCCGCGAAATGAGCGAACAACGCGAAACGACCAGTGCTCCGATGCGTTATGCGATCCTGGGTTTGACCGTGGATAGTGTCTCTGGTAGGGGAGAAGATTCCATGCTTTTGCACAAAAAAGTTGCACTTTGTGCAACTTTTTTGTGCAAAAGCATACAAACGTACCATGCTGCCGCAGGCGATTCTCCATTCATCTGGTCAAACGTCCGGTTTGGATCTCAACCGCGTCACTTCTGTCAAATGACACGCGTTTAGCTATCCTCGTGTGCTACCTGCTACGCCGGGTCAGGCGGCGCATGGGGGGGAAGTCACTCTTCCAGATCGTCTGCGCTACATCCCGGCAAACGCTGTGCTATACCCCGCCGGATTAGATAGGTTATGTTGCCAGGAACTGCTCCACGAGCGGTCCGAGGGAGGTGTGCTCCTCTTCCTGCACAAAGTGGCCTGCTTTCGGGAATGTAACCGTCTGCGCGTGGGTGAACAATGCCTGCCAGCGCGCGAGGTGCCGCGCCTTGAAGATCGGGTCTTTGAGCCCCCACATAAGTAGTGTGGGAATATCCTTGATCCGTTCACGTCGCCCCCACAACTCCTCGTACCAGGCGCTTGAGTCACGCAGTTCGCGTGCCAACGCCTGAATCGCCTGCCGGTCGCGTGGCTGCGGGAACGGCTTGAGGTAGTGCTGGTGAAGGGATTGGCTCAATGTTGCGCGATTGCCCCAGACCGCTTTGAACAGCACCCGCAACTCGAAGTTGAGGCGCTGAAAGACCAATGTGCCGATGCGCCCACGACCAAGGAGACCGGCCACCTCGGCCACGGGTTCGCCCCGGAGTGACCACATCCAGGTGTTGCACAGGATGAGCGAGCGGATCGTGTGCGGCTGTTCAATGGCATAGGCCAAAGCGATTGGGCCACCGAAGTCATGCACGACCAGGGTTACCTCGCGCAGTCCGAGATGTTCAATCAATGCTCGCAGCCGCCGCGCATGATCGGCAGGGCGGTAGGCCGCGTGCTCTGGTTTGTCCGACAGACCGAACCCGAGCTGGTCGGGCGCGATACAGCGATAGTGTGGAGCGAGCAGCTTTATCAGATGGCGGTAGAGAAACGACCAGGTCGGAGTTCCGTGAACCATGACGATTGGTTGCCCCTGACCTTCATCGACGTAGTGCATCCGCGAGTCTTCGATCGCAAAGTAATGCGGCTGGAATGGGTAAGCCGCACGATCAATCCAGTGTGTAGTTTGCATCGTTTCCTTTATCGGTTCAGTCGGCGGTTATTTAGTACTGCCAGGCTAATACCTGGTGGTTCTCACTTTGTCGCCAAACGTGCAAAAACCACAAAGGCCCCGAAGCGCGCGAAGCAGTGAACAGGACTCATACATGCGATTGCACCCAATATGCCGCCGTTCGGGTTCCTGCGGGTTCCTGCGGGTTCTTCGTGGTTGGTCTGATTTTGCTGTTTAGCAGTAGTTTACCAGAACCAGCCTCAGTATACTCCACCTGCGCGGGTTGTTGCCATAGCCCACCGGACCTTCACTGCGCCATCCGGCGCTTCGCGCGCGCGGGCCGGTTCCAGACGAATGGCAGCAGCGCCAGAACAAACAGGCCCAGCCCGATCAGTTCGATTGCCGGGATGTACCAGGGCCAGGGGCCGAGATAATCGATCAGGCTGGGGGTAGTCGGTGGGTGTGCCAGGAACCAGTAGTTGCCCCCAGTCGCCAGATTGACGAGGACGATCAGCGGGAGGAGCAGGTGCAACGCCAGCCAGGATCGCCCCAGGCTGCCCCAGCCGGGACGGTAGCCTTCGGCGGTCAGCATGTAGGTGACGGCCAGCAGCGTTACGCCATGCGAGAGGAAGTAGGCCAGGAACGCGATATGCGGAAAGCCGTGCATGCTGAGGTTGGGCGTAAGCAACGCCTGCGTCACCCCGACCACTCCCCAGAAGTAGAGAACATCGAACAGGCGTCGGCTGCGGGTCAGCAGCATGACCACGCTGAGGAGTTGCGCCAACTGGCAGATGTGCAGCGGCAGGGACCAGTCAATGGTCCAGACACCTGCGACAATTTGCCAGCCATCCCAGGCGATCTGGGTTGCCGGCAGCAGGGCCGCCAGTCCGTAGCGAATAGCGGCCTTGTGCGGCGGGGTGGCGGCCGGTCCACGACAGAACCAGGCCAGCAGCAGGCAACTTGTGACGATCAGCGCCAGGGTACCCAGATGCGCCGTCCCGAACAGCACAAAGGGTGGCCCGACGTAGTCTCGACTGAGCCAGTCCGGCATGACAACCTCCTCTCTCAGCACAGTGATCATAGACACGCGTTACGCGGTGGGTACGCACATTGGACATGTGCCCAAGTGGAAGCCCGATTCGCCTGCGGCAGCGTAGTACGTTATGTGTCTTTTTCAGGAACATCTTGCATGGTGTGCAAGATGTTCCTGAAAAAAGAAGATCTTTCACCCTGCCGGCGGCGATATCTCCCGCCAAACGCGGGATCGCCTGATACATA
>CAKZQX010000703.1 GCA_937141995.1 uncultured Chloroflexaceae bacterium
CGCCGCTGAAGTAGGCCGCCAGCCCGGCCGCCTCCTCCAGGGTGCGCTCGGGAATATCGCGTCCACCGCTGCGCACAATCACATGCCCGCCCGGAATGGTGCGCACATGCAGCCAGATATCGTCCGGTTGCCCGATGCGAAATGTGACCTCGGCGTTCTGCTCGGAGCTGCGCCCCACAAAGATATCAAAGCCATCGCTCGATACCAGGTGCAGTGGTTTGAGCCGGGGCGTGCGTGGTTTGCCCCGCCGGCCCGCTCCGGCGCGCGCATGGGCCGGCTTGAGGTAGCCCTGCTCCGCGGCTTCCTGCGCGATCTGATCGATCTGTTCCCGCACATCGGTCAACGCCAGCAGTGCCAGCAGTTCTTCCAGCCCGGCCAGTTGCTGCTCCGTGGTCTTGAGCCGTTCGGGCACCCCCTCCAGGGCGCTCTTGGCTTTGTCAACCGCGCGGAAGCGGGCCTGGGCAGCTTCAAGTGGGCTGCGGTCAGGATCGAGCTTGATGGTCTGCCCTTCCACTTCCAGCGTCTGTTGGCCGGGCGACAGGGTATGCATAAAGCCCAGGATCATCTCGCCTTCCCAGCGTTGCTGTTCCAGATGCTGCGCGCGTTCCAACTCGGCTACCAGTTGGCTTTGCTGATGTTGCAGGCGGTCGCGTGCCTCGGTCAATTGCTGCTGCACGCGCTCGCGGTGGCGGCGGTGCGCGGTAACGCTCTCGCGGGCGGCATAGAAGGTTTCCAGCGCAACGCTGATGCCGGGTTGTGGCGCTGCTCCGTTGAGATGGGTCAGCAGGTAGGGCGCGTAGGCCTGCGGGCGGTCCTCGTCGAAGGCCAGCGTGGGCTGCCAGGGCGCGGTAAAAAGTTCGCGCAGATGACTTGCCGTCGCTTCCAGCGGCAGTGCCGCGCTTAATTCGGCATCGGGACGGCCCAGCGCGCGGTAGACGGCTTCGCGGGCCACCTGCGGGGAAACGCCCCGATACGCGCTAACTATTGCACGGGTCAGCGAGCGCGCCCCACTCTCGAGTAGGGTGGCCATCCCGGCGGCCGTGGCGGTCTGGGGGTTGCGCTTCTCCTGCCGGGGCGGTAGCTCGTAGACATGGCGCGGCAGAATGACCCGCCGGCTCATCTCCGGTGTCACCCGCTTGACACTATCCAGAATCAGGTTATCGTCATCAACCAGGATGATATTGCTGCGCCGGTTCATCGGCTCGATAATCAACTCGCAGCACAGCGCCGGCTGGTCGGGGTCTGCCGCAGACGGGGGCGACGCGTCGTTATACTCGGTGTCGGCTGACTCATCTTCAGCCGACTCATCTTCAGCCGACTCATCTTCAGCCGACTCATCTTCAGTGGGTATCGCTTCCGGCGGGATCTGGGACTCCAGATGGTTGCGCCGCGCGGTTTCTTTGGCTATACTTAACACTAATATGCGTTCCAGGGGGGGCTGTTCGATTGCGATGATGCGCCCACCCAGGACATATTTGCGCAGCAGGAGCAGCAGCGGCGTGGCCTGCTCAACGCCTCGGGAGAGGCGGGCGCGGACCAGGTGGACGCGGGCAACCTGCGGATCGGCTGAGGCCAGCAATTGATAGCGCTGCCGCTGCGCATAGACTTCCAAGCCAATGCTGAGTGGACCGGGCAGGAGTACCCGCTGCACACGCCCGCCAAGGATGGTGGCGCGCAGTTCGTCGGCAACAGCGGTCAGGGTTAGCGCATCAAAATACATGTATAGTTCCCAAATTGAAGATCAAACAGATCACCTTGGTCTGTCTCTAGGAGATACCTGGTATTATACCGCTATGACAGATGTAGTCCAGAATCCAATTTTACAAGGGCAGCCCCCGCAGCCGCTCCTGGTGGTGCTTTCGGGTCCGTCAGGTGTTGGGAAGGACTCGGTGCTGATGCGCATGCGGGAGCTGGGCTTTCCGTTTCACTTTGTTGTTACGGCGAACAGCCGTCCGCAACGTCCCGGCGAGATCGATGGCCTTGACTACCACTTTGTCGGCCCGGAGCGCTTTGAGGAGATGATCGCGCAGGATGAGTTGCTGGAGTGGGCCCGGGTTTATGGGAACTACCGGGGCATTCCCAAGTCCGAGGTGCGCCAGGCAATCGCCAGCGGGCGTGATGTTATTCTGCGCGTCAATGTGGATGGCGCGGCCACGATCAAGCAGATTGCGCCTGCCGCCATCTTTATCTTTATTGCGCCCGTTTCGATGGAAGAGCTGCGCCGGCACGACCAGCAAGTCGCCGCGCTCGACGAGCACG
>CAKZQX010000704.1 GCA_937141995.1 uncultured Chloroflexaceae bacterium
AGAATAGTCAACAGCCGTGGGGAAAGCGCAATCGGCACGGCGCGTATATGGGGATAATCGGCACAGAGTTGCCGCAGTTCGGCGGCATAGGCATTGGTTGGCGCGAGACCACCGGCCGCATAGAAGAGCAGATAGCGAAACTCGTTCGCCGGCGGAATCGCGGCGCGCAGCAGTTCGCGCGTGTAGCGGCCAATACCTGCACCCTGCCAGATAGCGGCCGTATAGTCAACGCCAATGATCATGAGTTGCCGGGGATTTTCAGATTCACGGATTACGCGGTTAACATGCAAACCGGACAGTTACCAGATGGAAGCCCGATTTGCCTGCGGCAGCATGGTGCTTTTTATCTTTTTACAAAAATGTTCCACGAAGTGCAAAATTTTTGTAAAAAAGCATGGAATCTTCCGCTCTGCCGGAGGCGACATGTCCTTCCGGGTTTGTGACAGCGTAATTTGTGTCGGATTCAGATGTTGTGTTGCAATGGTATCGGCATCGGCGGATGGTGTCAAGTTGAGATGCGTGGTGGTGGTGGGTATGTCCGCGCCCCAACCCAGCAGCGCTCTCAGGTTATTGCCTGAGAGCGCTGCTGTTGGACGTTCCTGGTCCAGAGGAGTTACCCGTGATCGTCACGCCATCTCACGAGCACCAGTATAGCAAAATCAGCGCCGGATGTGGGTGATGATCTGGTAATGGAATGGTAATGTTCTCATTTTATTTACAAGACTTACGCGGTGGGTACGCAAACTGGACATGTGCCCAAGTGGAAGCCCGATTCGCCTGCGGCAACATGTACCATGCTGCCGCAGGCGGAATCTCCTGTCGGATCAACGACCGTGTAACTCGTGTTATTTACGTTTGCTCACCAGGTAGAGGATAAACCCAAACACCACGATGCTCCAGAAGTTGATCACCCGGTCGAGAATTGTCACCGCGCCACCCAGACTCGCCGGCACATGGAACAGCGTCAGCACGGCGGTAATGGTCCCCTCGACTACGCCCAGGCCGGCCGGTGTCAGCGGCATGGCGGTCAGCAGGGAGGAGGCCAGCGCGACAAAGACAATCGCGGACAGCCCCAGATTCAACCCCTCCGGGCCGAGGGCCAGGATTACAAAGAAGAGGCGAAACCCTTCCAGCAGCCACACACCGGCAGTCAGGCTAATCAGTTGCGGCATAATGCCGGGACGGAAGGAGCGCAACGCGGCATGCTCAAAATCGCCGTAGAAGCGGTGTAGTTTCTGCGGCATAAAGCGCCGAATGAAGGGACTGAGCCAGCGCATGGATGCCAATCCCGTTAGAATGACCACAACCAGCAATGCGCCAAAACCAAAGACAATACCGGTGCCGTCGGGCAGATGTGTGCCAAAGGTCAGCCACCCGGAAACGACCAGCAGCGTAAACAGCCCCAGCATATCCAGCAGGCGCTCGGCAAAAATGGTCCCCATTGTCGATGAAAATGAGACGTGCCCGTTATGCTTGAGCAGGTAGCCGCGATAGGCATCGCCGAGTTTTGCGGGCACAATGCAGTTGGCAAACCAGGAGAGATACATGTACTCAACCAGGGCAGGCATTGAAGCCCAGCTTTTGCGGCCCTCGCGCACCGGCACATCGGCATTATCCAGCAAGACTCGCCAGCGGAAAGCACGCAACGGGAAGGTCAGGTAGAATATGCCCAACCCGGCAACGAGTAACCAGAGGTTAGCTCTGCGTATATGCAGCCAGATCTCCTGCAAATTAATATTCAGACCGCGGAAGGCAAAGATAATAATAGCAAAGGCAATGGCAAAGGAAACCAGCGTCCGGGGACTGCGCAACTTCTTCCCCAGGGAAAAACCCTCGTGCGCAACCTGGTCCTGCTCGAGCGCTGCCGCATCCGTAGGAGTGTCATCATATTCTGCGATCTTCTCAGAGGTGTCTTTTGCTATCACACTGCAATCCTCCATAGCATTGTCGGGCATTGCCGATACAACACCATTTCTTACCACGGCGCGGTACGTTCCCCACGATATTACGCCATGTTCAATACATCAACCCGGTACCATTCCCAGAAACGTGCTAGTCCATCTTCGACGCGGGTCTGTGGTGCGTAGCCGAGGAGTTGCTGTGCCTTGCCGGTATCAGCATAGGTGATGGGTGGGTCAGTCGCCGGCAAGGGCCGCGTTTCAATCAGCGGCGCGTAGCCCGTGACCTGTCCCAGCAGTTCCACAAAGTGTTGCATCAGCACGGGTTGGGAGTTCCCCAGATTAAAAATCTCATAGGGGAGCCCCGCATCCAGCGCCGCAACCACGCCCGCAACAATATCATCTACATAGGTATAGTCACGATACAGTTCCTCTCCGCCATTAAACAGAATAAACGGCTCGCCCCGTACCATTCTATCAACAAAGAGGAACGGTGTCATATCCGGACGTCCCCGTGGTCCATAGACCGTGAAGAAACGCACAACGCTGGTTGGTATTCCGTAGAGCTGATGGAAGGTATAGGCCAGCACCTCACCCGCCTTCTTAGTAGCAGCATAGGGTGAGAGCGGCCAGTCGGTTGAATCGGTCTCGACAAACGGCAGTTTGGTTGTCCGCCCGTACACCGACGACGTTGAAGCAAAGACAATCCCCTGTACATTGTAGCGGTGGGTCAGTTCCAGCAGCGTAACGGTGCCGGCAACATTGACCGCCTCGTACAGCGCCGGTTGGGCAATTGAGGGACGCGGCCCCGCCATGGCTGCCAGATGCGCAACCCGCTGTGGACGATAGGTGGCGAAGACCTGTTCCATTGCCGCCGCATCACGGATATCGGCCTCAACCAGGGTATACCCCGGTTGCTCGGTGGCCCATGCAATATTGCGCCGTTTACGATAGGGGGGATAGTAGGTATTAAAGTTATCAATACAGACGACCTGTTCACCTCGTGCCAGCAATGTATCTACCAGGTGACTGCCGATAAAGCCTGCCCCGCCTGTAACAAGATATGTCATAGTGTCTCCCCCATGTACTTGATCGAACTGAGCTACTCATCACTGGGCATATGCATTTTTCTCAATTGCGGCCAATAATCCCCAGAGTGCCCCAAGCTGGACACCCATATTCAAAACATGCAAGTTTTCAAACACATTGTGCGTTGCAACTGCTGCAACGATCCCACAGCCGCCCACGGCCACGCTCTGCCAGAACCATCCCGCCGCCCGCCGCAGGGTGCGGTAGCTCTGGAGTATCAGCAATCCCAGGAGCAGCAGGTAGGCCAGCAACCCCAGCACTCCGGCTTCTGCCGCCATATGCAGGTAGTAGTTATGCGCGTGCCCCCGCGAGGTGTACCAGGGATGAATGCCAAACGGCTCGGCCTGCGGTGCGCTTCGTCCCTCGTATGCCGGCGAGAAGTTGCCCGGTCCCACCCCGGTCAGCGGATGCGTGGTCAACATATCCCACGCGGCCTGAAGGTGGGCCATCCGCTCAACAACCGCAAAATTCTCGCCGGTTATATCGACCGTACGTACATCGAACAGGCGCAGGTTGCGTGCAATACTCGCAACCCGCTGTGTAGCTGCTGCCGGAAGCAGTCCGCTGCTGCCGATCAGAATAACGACCAGCCCCCCGCTAGCCCCGGCAAGCACGGCCCAGCGCCAGGCATACCGCCGCATCTGCCGGCTCTGGACGGCGATGAGGGCTACAACCAGCACCGCGCCACCACCCATGGCTCCTACCCCTCCGCCGCGCGAAAAACTGCT
>CAKZQX010000705.1 GCA_937141995.1 uncultured Chloroflexaceae bacterium
ATGGCCGCGCCCACACTGATCGCCTCGTGCCCCAGTTGCGAGAAGCATCCGCCGATAATTTTGCCCTGTTTATGGAGTTTCATGACCCGGTCATCGAACGCGCGGGTCAGGCGCATCCAGTAGTGTGCCTGGGTCAACTGGTCTGGGGAAAGATCCATAGCCGTCTCCGTGGGAATGGCGTTCTGCGATTGCGATGGCATGCGGCACTGGTCGGGAGGTTTATCCGGTTCGCAGCCTCGCGTCTCGCAGTGTCGCGTCTTTGCGTCATATCCGGCCTATTGTACCATTTTCCGCCGTCAGGTAGGGTTGGGAAAGTTGCCACCAGCGCACAGCATGCTACAATAGGCGCAGTTTACCCACTACCGAATGTAATCTTTCTTACACAACATTATTGTGTCTACCTGGTATACTTGGGTCAACCCCAATACCCTTCACATACAGGAGTTACGCGGTCGGTTCCAAATCAGATGTTCATCCGGATGAACGCCCCGATGCGCCTCCGGCAGGGCGGAAGATTCTATTCTTTTTCACAAACATGTTGCACAAAGTGCAACATGTTTGTGAAAAAGATAAAAACAGGACCATGCTGCCGCAGGCGATTCTGCCGTTCATCGGGTGTTTCACCCGGTTTGATGAACCACCGCGTAAGTTCTGTCAAATAGGCTTACGCAACGTTGCACCGATTGCAAAGATGCATCGACGCACAGACGCGCAGGATATCCGGTTGATATCAAAACCCTGAAGGCCACAGTGTGGACGGATACTGGTTCACGGCGTTTCTGCTTGAACGGCGTGTATGGCAACCGTGACCAGTCGGATGCTGGATCGGTGTCGGTTTTTGAAATACACAGGAGGTCTAAACGCATGTTCGCGTCGCTCAACAAATATTCGGGTTATGCTCCGCTGGTCCTGCGCGTTGCCATTGGCATTATCTTCCTGGCCCATGGTCTGCAGAAGTTTGGCGTGTTTGGCGGGATGAATCTGACTGGTGTTACCGGGTTTTTTGGTAGCCAGGGCATCCCGCTACCCGGTCTGATGGCGCCGCTGGTGGCGTTGATCGAAACTTTGGGGGGATTGGCCCTGATCCTGGGCTTTGGTACGCGCATCGCGGCGATCTTGCCGGCAATCATCATGATCGTCGCCATCTTTGCGGTCAAACTGACGCAGGGGTTGATCGGCGGCTTTGAACTTGATCTGGCGCTGCTCGCCGGGTTGGTTGCGCTCATCCTGATGGGCTCCGGCGCGGCGGCTCTGGAGAAGAATGTTTTGAGTCCCACGTATACATAATGTGAGATAGCATCCGTTTACCTGACCGCAGGGAACGCCGGGGCCGCCAACTGCTCCGGGCGTTTTCTGCGGTCTTTATGATTGACACATGATACATGTAAATTCGGAACCGGCGCTCACGGTGGCGATTATTGCCCGGGACGAAGCGCGGCACATTGGCGACTGCCTGGCGAGTCTGGTTGATCTAGCCGATGAGTTGGTTGTGCTCCTTGATGATCGCTCGCGGGATCGCACCGGGGCGATCTGCCGGGAGTATGGTGCGCGGGTGCATGTCGAGCCCTGGCGCGGCTACCCGGCCCAGCGCAACCGGGCGTTGCAGCTCTGTCGGGGTGCGTGGGTGCTCTTTATTGATGCCGACGAGCGGGTGACGCTGGAACTACGGCAGGAAGTTCGCACGGTGGTGGAAGCGGATAACAATGGGGTGGCGGGTTACTGGATACCTCGACATAATGTCTTCTTTGGGCAGCGGTTGCGTGGTGGCGGCTGGTACCCGGATCACCAGCTTCGGCTGCTGCGGCGCACGCGCGTCCACTACGATGAGCAGCGGCTGGTGCATGAACTGGTGCAGGTGCAGGGGACAACGCGCACCCTCAGGGGGCATCTGCTGCACTACAACATCGAGCGCCTGGGAGAGTTCTGGCAGAAGCAGACCGGGTATGCGCTGGCCGAGGCGCGCACGCTTGCCGGGACGGGGCAGCGCGTGTGTGGGCGTAACTTCCTGGGCGCACCTGCGCGCGAGTTCTGGCGGCGCTATGTCGCGCTTGGCGGCTGGCGCGATGGGCTGCTGGGGCTGTTCCTCTGCGGCTCCATGGCCTGGTTCGAGCTAGTACGCTGCGGGTTTATGCCTAAGAGGTTTGAATTTTGAGTTTTGAATTTTAAGTGGAATTCAAAACTCAAAACTCAAAATTTAAACCCACTCTCATGCTCGTCCATAGATCGGCACGATAGCCCCATGAATATCGCGGGCCGCGTCCGAGGCCAGGAACTGGATCACCCCGGCAATCGACTCCGGCGTGACCCAGGTGTCATAGTTCGCTTTGGGATTAAACTTGCGATTCGTCGGCGTATCAATCACCGATGGCGCAACCGCGTTCACGTTCACCCCATGTTGGCGCGTCTCCTCAGCCAGCACCTGCACAAACATATCCAGACTGCTTTTGCTGACGGTATACTCGGCGAGGTTAGGGGTTGGCTGGCTCCCACTGCGACTGCTGACAAAGACCAACTTCCCGGTGCCGCGCTCCAGCATGCTGGGCAGCACGGCCCGCGCCACTAGAAACGCAGCCGTAAGATTCAGGTTGAGCATCGCATGCCAGGCATCCGGCTCAATACTCTGGATGGGCACGCCACCACTAAAACCGCCGGTCACATGCGCCACTACATCAATCGGCCCAAAACGCTTTTTCGTAGTTGAAATCAGCTTTGAGACAGCGGAACGATCCGTCAGATCTGCCGGGACCAGCAGCGTTTTTTGCATATCCAGCTCCAGGTCGGTTGCAGTCTGTTCTAACTGTTCCTGCCGGCGCGCGGTCAGCACCAGGTTGTTGCCTTCGGCGGCAAAGACCTGCACAACCGCCGGGCCCAATCCGCCGGAGGCACCATTGATCAGCACCACCCGGCCATGCTGTTCTCTGCTCATAAAACCCTCCTTTTCTGAATTTTGTGGAGATAGCATCTCTATCTTACCGCAGAGATGCAAAAATGGTATAATCGCGATCGGACATTCCTACAGTGACACGAGTTGCGCGGTGGATCTGCAAACTGGGCGTTTGAGCACCGTAATGGCCGGATTCGCCTGCGGCAGCATGGTGCTTTTTTTCTTGTTTCACAAAAATTTACACTTCATGCAAATTTTTGTGAAACAAGCTGGAATTTTCCACCCTGCCGGAGGCGATATCACCTTCCGGGGGAGGGACCGCGTAACTCGTGTACAGTGATAGGAGTTACGCAGTCCTTGACCCAGAGGCGCTATCGGCTTTTACGGGAGTAATCGCGTAATTTGTGACAGTGAGGTTTATCTGGTGTTCCCTCCCGATCTGCAACCCGTGATTGAAGCGATCCACGCCGCGCCGCAACGCCTGGTGCTGGAGTTTGCCGGTGCCGGCAGCCTGGCGCTTGGCTGGCTGCACAGCATCGCCGGTTCCTCGCAGACGATTTTGGAGGCGACCGACCGCTATGCGGCGACCTCGCTGGCGGACCTGCTGGGTACCCCGCCGGAGCAGTTTGTGGCCGTTGAGACGGCGGCAGCCATGGCCCAACGCGCCTACGAACGTGCTATCGTTTTGCGCGACAGTGCGGTGCCGGTGCTGGGTGTGGCATGCACGGCGACCATTGCGACCGGACGGCAGAAGCGTGGCGCGCACCGCTGTGCCATTGCTGTGCGGTCGGATACGGGTGTGGCAACCTATGCGCTGACCCTCACGCGCGGCGAACGTGACCGACTGGGGGAGGAGACGCTGGTGAGCCGGTTGCTGCTGTGGGCGCTTGTCCGGGGGTGTGCGCTGGATCTGCCG
>CAKZQX010000706.1 GCA_937141995.1 uncultured Chloroflexaceae bacterium
AGTAATTGAGACCGAAGAAAAAGAGCGCACCCGTATTGCCCGCGAATTGCACGACGAGATCGGCCAGACGCTCACCGGGTTGCATCTCTTGCTGGAGATGAATAGCCGCGTGGTCGGCACACAGTCGCAGAACCTGCAGAATGCGCAGTTGCTCGTCAATGAACTGATGCGGCGCGTACGGGAGATTTCGCTCGATCTACGCCCCGCGATGCTGGATGACCTGGGTTTGCTGCCCACCCTGCGCTGGCACTTCAACCGCTACACCACGCAGACCGGTATTGAGGTACTATTTAAGCATCATGGCGTTGAACGGCGCTTCGTCTCGGATATTGAGACCGCCATCTACCGACTGGTGCAGGAGGCGCTGACGAATATCGCGCGCCATGCCCAGGTGGATATTCTGACGGTGCGGCTCTGGGCCGATGAGGAAGTGCTGGAAGTGCAGATCGAGGATACCGGCATCGGGTTTGACCAGGATAGGATTCTTGCCGGCAAAACGTCCAGCGGGCTGACCGGCATGCGCGAACGTGTGGAACTGCTTGGCGGTACATTTGCAATCAGATCACAACCAGGGCAGGGCACATGTCTGGCCGTCATAATGCCCCTGGAACATGCGGTTGTCGCAGTGTAAGTTAAACCGTGACATGGCCGGTTACACTGCGACAACCGGTGTCCATTTGTACATTCACCCAATTGCTGTAGTCGCCGAGAGAGGATAAGGATGACGACCATCCTGCTGGCAGATGATCATCATGTGGTACGCCTGGGATTACGGGCGCTACTGGATGCCGAACCGGACTTTGATGTCATTGGCGAAGCGACCGATGGACTGGAAACCAGTCGCATGGTGGAAACGCTCAAGCCGGAGGTATTAATTGTTGACCTGATGATGCCCGGCCTCAACGGGTTGGAAGTTACCCGTCAGGTCAGCCGGCGTGTTCACCAGACCCGGATTATCATTCTATCGATGCATGCAAACGAAGCCTATGTGTTGGAAGCGCTGCGCAACGGTGCTTCCGCCTATGTGCTCAAGGACTCGCGTGCCGATGATCTGGTCTACGCGGTGCGCGAAGTGACGGAGGGACGGCGCTACTTGAGCCCACCGCTATCGGAGCGTGCTATCAACAGCTACATTCGGCAGGCCAACGAGTCTACCCTCGATCCCTACGAGACCCTGACGAACCGCGAGCGCGAGGTCTTAAACCTGGCGGCCCAGGGCTATAACGCCACCGAGATCGCGCAGAAGCTCTCGATCAGCGGGCGCACCGCCGAAACGCACCGCGCCAACCTGATGCGCAAACTGGATCTGCATACGCAGACCGATCTGATCCGCTATGCGCTCCGGCGCGGCATTATCGCCCTCGAAGATTAGGGAGAGCTAACACGCGTTACGCGGTGAGCTTTCAAGCCGAATGTTTCATCCGATGGAAGCCCGATTCGCCTGCGGCAGCATGGTACATTTTTTATCTTTTCCCAAACATTTGCACTTTGTGCAAATGTTTGGGAAAAGATAGGTTTCTTCCATCCTACCGGAGGCACTATCCACTGTCAAACACAGGATCGCGTAACGCATATCAGCACTGGTCGTTTCGCGGCTTTCGCTCATTTCGCGGCGTTCATGGTCCAAACCCTCGCCGCGTAACGCGTGTAACTGAGAACCACGAGCTGAGAACAATCGTTTCTATGTTACAATAAAGTACGCTGATGCGAACAGTCGTACGAGTGAAGAGGATATGCCGATGAGTAGTGCCATTGATACATCTCTACAGCAGGAGCGGAACATCCGCTACCCGGAAAGTGATGGGCAGCCGATGGCTGAAAACACCCGCCAATTTCGCTGGATTGTGATGATTAAAGAGAACCTGGAAACCCTCTTCCAGGATCAGGCCGATGTGTTTGTCGCGGGCGACCTGCTCTGGTACCCGGTCAAAGGCCACCCGAAGATCTGCCGCGCCCCGGATGCAATGGTGGTCTTTGGGCGACCCAAGGGCGACCGGGGCTCGTATCAGCAGTGGGAGGAAAACGGCATCGTGCCGCAGGTCGTCTTCGAGGTCCGTTCCCCGACTAACGGCTTCAGAGAGATGCTGGATAAGCTCGAATTTTACGATACCTACGGCGTCGAAGAGTATTACACCTACGACCCGGACCCGCAGCGCAACGACCTGACCGGCTTTCGGCGACAGGATGATCGGTTGCGCCCGATTGAAGCGATCAATGGCTGGGTCAGCCCACGCCTGGGCATTCGCTTCGATACCAGCGGCAGCGAGTTGCGCATCTTCCGCCCGGACAACGCGCCCTTCCGCAGCCACCAGGAGTTGGCGCGTGAACGCGACACCGAGCGCGCCGCTCGGCAGCAGGCCGAGCAACGCGCGGCGCAACTCGCAGCCCGACTGCGCGAACTGGGCATCGATCCTGATGCGTCAGCGGAGTGAGAGTAAATACGAGAACAAAGCAACTGAGAACAGAGAACAAATACGTCATCTAATGACACTACGCCAGTTGCAGTTAGTTCTCTGTTACTTTGTTCTCTGTTCTTCACTATAGATTACATCGTAGAGCGGAAAGAGGGCTGTCTCTTCTGATACAAAACGGTTGGCAGGACTTGCGCCAGGGCAACAGCGTGACCCAACAGTGCCATAGGAACCACAAATGCCGGCAGCCAGATAAACGGAACCTGACTGACCAGGGTGTTAGGTGGCTGCATGGCCGGATCGTAGAAGATCCCTGGAAACGATTGAAAGGCAACCCGGATCGTGTTGAGCAGAATCAGCAGGGCAATACCATTCCAGGCCAGCGCGAGCAGTCGGGTCCAGGCATATTGCCGGGCCACCAGGACGGCAATAATCGGCGCAGTGACACCCACCAGCAGATCAATATTCTGTCCCTCGAACGACATGGCCCGTGGTATCAAGCCCTGGTGATAGAGATTCCAGAGAACATATTCAATTCCCACTCGAAATACCTGGTAGCCGATGAGCCATGCCATCGGTGTCACCACCAGGTAAGTGCGTAGCGCCGGCACGGCAATGCAGCAGAAGATTGCTATCCAGGGTGGCAGCAGGGCCAGGGCAAATGGTGGCGGGAACCGTGTCAGGAAGGTGTCAAAAAACCCGTTGGCCGCCAGGACACCCAACACGCCCAGCCATCCCCCCAGCAGCAGCACTATCCCACCGGCACGCCGCCGACCAGTTGCATGCGACAGCCCCAGCACCCGCCCATTGCGCCACACCACGCCCGCCATACCCGCAACCAGGGCTCCGACAATCAAGACAAACAGCAGCACTGTCCCTGTATTTGCCATCAATCCGCCTCCAATCGCTCAGTTCTGCTATCCTCTGCTGGAGCATAGCACAAAACATTATGGAGCATGTATCGAAAATTGCGCCGTTCGTTGCTGCCGACGGTAAGCCTGGGGCGACATCTGGACATGGCGTTTGAACAACAGGCTAAAGGAAGGCAGGCTGCTGAACCCGACCTCCTGGCAGATAGCGCTGATCGGCAGATCAGTTGAACGGAGCAGACCCTGGGCCTGCTCCAGGCGGAGGTGCGTCAGGTACTGGTGCGGTGTCTCATGAAATACCTGTCGGAACAACCGTAGAAAATGGTGCTGCGACAGGGCGGCAGCCTCGGCAATCTGGTGGAGCCGAATGGGTTGAGTCGCATGCGCATGCATAAAATCGCGCGCGATATGGAGACGGCGATAGATTTCGTGACGGGTAGCGGGGCGCGTCGCCGGAAGGCGCGCAATCTGCGCCAGTACTTGCTGGTGAACAAACAACAGACCCTCGATAATTATGTCAAGCTGTTCATCAAGCCGGGCCGGATCAAGCGTACGCGCCTGAATATCCCGACGTAGCGCAAAAAGCAATGGCGCAAGTGTGGCATCGTAATGATAGCGTTGCTCAAAAAATGATAGTTGCGCAGTATGGCTGTCGGCTGGTTGCTCCAGCAACGCATGACTCGCCGTTGTCAAACTGTGGGTGATATCCGCGAAGCGTTCCGGGCGGATGTAGAGCTGCAGGGCTTCCACCGGAGCAAGCTGCTCAACCGTAAAGGTGCGCGGTGTACCATCGTTCAGCACCAGATAACTGCTGTCATCTATAGCTAGCTGCCGCTGTCCCACGGTGTAGGTAGTTGTGCCCCCAAAGGAGCAGAGGAGCGAAAGCGGAGCGTGATGGGCCGGATAATCGGCCGGCACATCCGCTGTGTGAAAGACCGCCGTCGGCCACCCGATGTCCGGACATGGCAAATCCGGATTGAAGCCTGGAAGCCGATGCTGTGGAAAAGCTCTAAAGAGAAGAGCTTCTTTGGCTGTGATCGATCCTGGCATTGCTTGTATTCTACTTCCTTCGCTGAAACAGCAGACTGGGGGCAGCGATACCCACCGCAATCGCCCCCAGGATCAGCGCAGTTTTGCTGGCATTAAATGCTGCGTCAACCAGTTCAATTGTATTGGCATTGGGACCGCCGGCAGTAAACTGGAGCAGATTGATCATCGTGCCAAAGGCAAAACTCCCCGGCACCATCGGAATAACGCCCGTCACCGTGAAGATCGGTACCGGCGAGCGCAGATAGCGCGCCAGCAGCGTCCCCAGAAACCCGACCGTTGTCGCGCCAACCAGGGTCGCGCCCTCAATGGTAAACCCGGTTGTCTCCATCAGCAGTGTGCGGACCATATGCCCGGCCGCCCCACAGAGCGCACAACCCGGCAGCAGGCGCGGCGGCACATTAAAGAGCACCGCAAAGCCCAGCGAGGCCAGCCCCGACCAGAAGGCATCCTGGAGTAGCAGCCAGAGCAGTTCAACGAGACTCATAACGCCCCCACCCCGACCACCCACATCGCCAGCAGCAGACCGAGCGCAATACTGAGTGAAATAAGCAACCCGGTCATGCCGCGTGCCACGCCCGCCACCATATGCCCCTTGATCAGATCCTCGATGGCGTTGATCAAGGGCACGCCGGGAACCAGCAGCAACACCGAGGCCACCAGTGGAATGCGAGTTATCTCCGGATCGTAGTGTAGTTGCAGCAACACCGCGCTGCTTGCCGACAGCCCACCCACAAACGCAGTCAGCGTGACAACCATCAAGAGGTTGAAGTGGCGGCGGGTCAACTCCTGGCGGACGAACATGGCTATGGCGGCTGACCCGAACGTCACACCGAAGATCGGCCATGTACCTCCAAAGAGGCGGCTAAACGCGGCACAGGCCAGTCCGACCATCAACACCACTACCCAGCGGTTGTAGCGCGGCTTGATAGCGCTAATTCGCCGCAGTTCCGTCCGCACCTGTGCCCGGTTCAGTTCCCCCCGGCTGACCTGACGGCTCAGGGTGTTAATCGCATCCACGATAGTCATATTCACGCCCAGCACGGGCACACGCCGTAGCTTGGTGCGAAACTCCCCGCCGCTGATGGTTGTGGCGACGACTGCGTTGGGCGATACCAGAATATCCATCCAGTCGCAGCCCATGCCGGTCCCCAGACGATGAACCGTCTCCTCAACCCGGTCGCTCTCCGCGCCATGCTGGAGCAGTAACTGCCCGGCCCAGAGCGCCAGGACAATCGCTTCGCGTAGTTCGTCACGCGCCAGGGGCGGTTTCGGCTGCGCCTGGTGAAACTCCTCAATCAAGTGTACTTCGTGAACTGGTTGTACCGTATTCTGTGGCATAGCTCTCGCCGTCTTCAATCTGAAACAAACAAACACGCGCTGCCCGGAAGTGCGGAACTTGCGGGCAGCGGGATGCTACTTCATATTATATACACGAGTTACGCGGTGCGCGTTCAAACCGGACAGTTACCCCGATGAAACCCCGTTTCGCCTGCGGCAGCGTGGTACGTTTTTTCTTTATTTCACAAAACATTTGCACATAGTGCAAATGTTTTGTGAAATAAAGCTGGTTTCTTCCGCCCTGCCGGAGGCGAAACGGCTTTTCACAGGCTCATATGCCTGAATTGAAAGTTCACCGCGTACGTCGTGTTATACACACGTCTTAGAGCCTGTCTGAAAAGGGGTGGTCATGGGGCGACGGCCCCGGCGCGGGAGTCCC
>CAKZQX010000707.1 GCA_937141995.1 uncultured Chloroflexaceae bacterium
AGAAGCCGAAGAGGAAGAAGAAGCGCCTACGGGCGAGCCGACCCTCATCCGCGAGGAGCGCCCATCACACCAGGACCAGGAATAGGAGACCGGCTTGTAGCAACATACCCATATGTATGCGCCGGAGTTACCGAAAGCCCACGCTTTGCAGTGTGGGCTTTCGGTATGAATCTGCTGCCGGCGTGCGGCCTTCTTGGAACGCCTACCAGAATCCTACCGCCATACCCACAAAATAAACCGCGGCCAGCGCGCCTGCTCCAACCATCAGCAACTGCAACCGTATGGCGCGTTGCAGTGTTGCCCGTGCATCCGGTGACAGATCAGGGCGCATCATGACATTCGACGACCAGACCCAGAACCCGATCCCCATGCTGATTGCGCCCAGCGATGGGATGCCCCAGAGGTAGCCCTCCGTCCAGATATTCAACCGTGAGGCCACAATGCCGGCCAACAGCAACACCATGCAGATCGCCAGTGTACGCGGAGTGCGCTTCGCCAACGCATACGCCATTCCATCCACTGTACGGATGTTCGGGATAGCGCGATCAACGGCCTTCCCAACCTTCACAAAGGGAGCCGACATCTTCTTGAGGCTCTTTCGGACGTTTGAAGAGCCGGTTGTCGGCTCTTCGGCCTGTTGTGCAACCTCGTAGTTTCCATACCCGTAGCGATTACTTTCCGACATAGGTTCGCCCTTTCCAGATGACACCGCGTCCACTGTGTACCCTCCACAGGCTGTGCAGCGCAATAAAACTATAGGATAACACCCCCAGCGGCCAGAGCAAGGCATAGCCCCAGGGTAGTTCATAAAATCGGCGGAGTAGCCAGATCCAGAAGCTTATGGCTATCATCGTCACCAGCAGGCCGTGTAACAAGACGGCCCAGGCCGACACATCGCCTTGCATCGCCACTAACACCCCTCCCCAGATCAGCAGATCCGGCGGGCCGACTGCCAGACCAACCTGGCGGGCTCCGGCCCAGAAGGAGCGACTGCCGCCACTGCGATAACCCGCCACGGCATTCTTGGTCAACCCCTCCAGCACCTCCCGCCCATTCGTATACATGCGCACGCGCAGGTCTTGCTGTCCCATCGCTGCGCCAACCCGAAAGCCGGACGCGCGCGCGGTTTGCGCCAGACGGACATCTTCCAGCACTTCGCTATGAACGGCACCATGCCCGCCAATCTGTTGGTACACCTCGCGGCGTACCAGGATGCACTGACCATTGGCGACAATCTCGTCAGGTCGGGCATCGGGCGCATTCAGGCGTGCAAGCGGGAAAAGCGTATAGATCAACGCCTGAAAGGGTGGCATCACCAGCCGTTCCCAGAAGCTGCCCAGTTCCAGAAATGGAAAAATTGTCAGCATGTCAAAGTTCTGGCGCTGCGCATGCGTCAGCAATGCCGCAATCAACGTTGGCTGGGGCACCGTATCAGCGTCCAGGAACAGGAGCCACTCGCCGCGCGCGGCGGTTGCCGCTTGCTGGCAGGCGTGGCACTTCCCGATCCATCCGCGTGGCAGTGGCGCACTCGCCACCACCCGCAACTGACGTTCACGTTCAGCATACCGGGACAGGATCAATGGTGTGGCATCGGTGGAGCCATCGTCAACCACAATCACCTCGTAGGCAGGGTAGGTTTGCCTGAGCGTGCCGTCGAGACAGCGTGCAATGGTGTGGGCTTCGTTGCGCGCCGGAATAAGCAACGATACGTAGGGTTGTGGCGCGGTTGAGATATCCGGACGCGCCAGGCGTGGTAGACATCGCAGCCGCATATAATCCTGAATGAACCCGGTCAGCAGGAGTAGTGTCGCCGCGCTCGCAAACAACACTCCAATCATTGAACACAACTCGGTTTAAACAAATGCTTACTTTAAAATGGATTGTACTCAGGTCGTCTCTTACTGTCAATGCGAAAACTCCTTGATTCCCCGGTGCATATGGTGTGCAGACCCGCAAGTTGCCTGTGGGTGTCAGGCAGGGTATAATGGGGCTGATCCCACCTGACAGCCGCAGATTACCGCCCACCGGCAGTAGAACGCAGGACTGACTATGATTGCACGCAAGCATCGTCCAAATACAAAACTGCCGTCTCCTCCCACGCACCAGACGGAGCAGCAGCGGATTGAGCATGGAGGGCTGATCTGGCTGGATTTTGTGCGCCCGGGTGATGATGAGGTGACGTTCCTGAGTGAGCGCTATCACTTCCATCCGCTGCATCTGAAAGACGTGTTGTCGCGCCTGCAGCGTCCCCAGATCGACGATGATCAGGAGCGCGAGTATGTCTTCCTGGTGTTGCACTTTCCGGTTTTTGATGCAAACCGGCGGATCTCTGTGGTGAGTGAGATTGACATTTTCGCCGGGCGAGACTATATTATTACGCTACATGATGGGCGTTTAAAACCACTAAGCCGGCTTGTCTCCAGTAGTACATCCAGTGAGCAGGTGCGGGCCAAAATTATGAGCCGTGGGTCGGGGTACCTCCTGTACCGGATTATCAATACCCTGATCAACGAGTGTTTTCGCATGCTCTACCGGGTTGATGCCAATGTTGATCGGATCGAAGATGGGATCTTCAACCGGAATGTCCAGGAGACGGTGCAGGAACTCTCCTTTGTGCGGCATGATATTATTACGCTGCGGCGCATCATTCGGCCCAATATCCCGGTTGTGCGTTCGCTGGAGTTGCGTGAGCGCGCGTTTCTCCATGTCGATGAGGATGTCTACTTTGGTGATCTGACGGACAGCCTGGCGAAGGTCTGGGATATGTTGGAAGAGCAGAACGAAATCGTCGTCAGCCTGAATGCGACGCTTGACAGCCTGACCTCGCATCGCATCAACGAGGTGATGAAGATCTTTACCCTGATCTCTGTTATTCTGTTGCCGATGACATTGGTGGCGAGTATTCTTGGTATGAATGTTCCGCTGCCGTTTCAGGATGAACCCTGGGCATTGCCGTTTTCGCTGGTAGTCATGGTGATCCTGGCGTTGGGGATGTATATCTATTTTCGGTATCGTGGATGGGTGTAGATGTCATAGCAAAACACGGGAGGTTTAAGGGCCGTATGACTCAGGAAGAACTTGTTGCACTGATTCGGAATATTCCTGATTTTCCTGTTCCGGGTATCCAGTTCAAAGATATTACCCCCCTGCTTCGGAATAAGGACGCCTTTCGTTACACGATTCAAACGCTGGCCGCACGGTATGCGGAACGCCCGGTTGA
>CAKZQX010000708.1 GCA_937141995.1 uncultured Chloroflexaceae bacterium
GGCTGAAGCCGGGACTCCGGGAGCGATGCCCGGATGAGTTGCTCAACCTGCATCAGCCGGTGGAATGCCGGCCGGGCCAGGGCAGACTGCCGGGAACGCCCAATCCGGCTGATGAACGTTGAAAACATAGTCCGGATAGGACTAACTCACGGCCCGAACGTTTGGAGTCCCGGCTTTAGCCGGTGAACGGCCGCCGACCGGCTGAAGCCGGGACTCCGGGAGCGATGCCCGGATGAGTTGCTCAACCTGCATCAAAATAAGGTGGTCAATTCCACCTTGCCGGAGGCGATATCCGTTCCAAACAGCACCTACGTAACGCGTGTTCCATGACCGGCACCACACTGGTGCCGATCACATGCGACTGCCGGGCAGATCGTTCAGGAGTCAAAAAGGGCAAGACCCCCACACGATCTGCATACGCGTGATGGTCTTGCCCTCAGTGTATCGACACCTACCAATCAGCCGAGAGCGTTGCTCTGTCCTGACGACCGATTGATCCACCTGGGTGGATGGCTACTCCCCATACGGGGAATATCATAGCAGAAATTGCCGGCTTTGCAAGCCGGGAACAAAACGGTGGCGACAATTCCGCAGGGGCGAAAACGGATGGAGGGGCGAAAAATTTTTCGCTCCTCCATCCATCTATTCTTTTAACCTGTAACCCCTAACCCCTAACCCCAATACCTTTCAAACATCAGGAATTACGCGGTCGGTTCCAAACCAGGCATCTGCCTGAACAAACGGCCCGATTCGCCTCCGGCAGGGCGGAAGATACCAGATCTTGTTCAGGAACATGTTGCACATCGTGCAACATGTTCCTGAACAAGAAACAGAAAGACCACGCTGCCGCAGGCGCATCAGGCTTTCATCGGATGAAACGTCCGGTTTGAAGATCCACCGCGTAACTCCGGTCGTTGACACGAGTTACGCGGTCCCTCTTCGGGAAGGAGATATCACCTCCGGCAGGGCGGAAGATACCAGATCTTGTTCAGGAACATGTTGCACATCGTGCAACATGTTCCTGAACAAGAAACAGAAAGACCACGCTGCCGCAGGCGCATCGGGACGTTCATTCAGGCAAATGTCCGGTTTGCATGGCAACCGCGTAACTCCGGTAGTTGAAAGGGGTATCTTTAATTCTCGGCAGTTGATCGGCCGGTTGTGGTATCGAGGTCGGTATACTCGGCGATAAATGCCGCCGCAAAGGGGGACTGGAGCAGATCGCCCCGGCTCATCCCCTCGGCAAAGGGCGCGCTGGCCCCGTCGCTATTCGCCAGCAGCACCATGAGCGAGTCCTGCTCCGGTATTTTTACCATCAGTGACGAGAAGGCATCGGGCCACCAGCCAAAATGCCAGACAACGCGGGTGCCGTCGATCTCCTGGACAAACCAGCCCAATCCGTACGGCAAAGGCTGTCCGCTGTTCGACATAGTCGGCGTCCACATCAACTCGCGGTTGGCCGCAGAAATCAGAAGGTTGTTATCCAGCGCGCGATTAAACTTTGCCAGATCAACCACGGTGGAGATCATCCCGGCGGCGGCATCGACTTCCACACCGGGGTACTCGGTGGGCACCAGGTTGCCCCACTCATCGACGCGGTAGGGGCGTGCCAGCCGTTCCATCACGCGCGGCGGTGCGATCCGCTGGTCTGCTGCCGAACTGGCCATATTCAGCGGGTGGATAATCCGCTCGGTCAACAGGGTCTCAAAGCTCTGGCCGGAGACGCTACCGGCGACCCGTGCCAGCAGGCCATAGACGCCCCCCTGGTAGAGAAAGCTATCGCCGGGGCGACCCTGCGTCGTATGGCTCATATGGTGGCGCACACTGATCTGCTCGGTTTCGCAGTTGTAATCCGCAATGTTATAGCCGGTGGGGCTGCGAATGATGGCGCAGAGATCGGTATAGGCCGGGTCGTAGGCAGCAAACGGCGCGTTCAGGTCGATTTTGCCCTCCTCGACCAGTTGGAGAATGACGGTTGCCGCAATCGGTTTGGTCAGCGAGGCGAGACGATAGGGGGTGATCTCATTGGCGGGACGTTCGTTGGCGAGGTCGGCATACCCAAACCCTTCGGCAAAAACTTCCGTGCCATGCTGAATAACCAGCACCGACATGCCCGGAATGCGATACTGGTTGCGCAGGGTCTCCATTGCCACCGCAAACTGAGCCTGTTGCGTTTCCATCGTTGCCGTCGCATTGGCGCTCTGATCCTGGAAGGGCGAGAGATTATCCCCGCCAATTGCGCCGCAGGCCGTCAGCACAGTAAGCACAAGCAGTATCAGGATGCTTCGTATAGTCTGGGCCCGCCGCGTTCTTCTCCATACCGCCATCGCTGTCCTCTCGGTAGGTGTCATGTCAATCACGTCAAAGTATACCAGAAATGGCGCACCGCGAACGAATCTGGTATAAAAAATGTATTACACATGCACCTCTACCGCATCCGCAAATGTCCTGATCGCCCGGGCCAGTCGCTGCAGGTCGTGCGCCTTTACGCCGGGATAGACCGGCAGGTAGAGCAACCCGGCCATGGTTTGCTGCGCCTCCAGTGGTGCCGTTTCCGGTCGATCCGCCGGAGGTGTGACAACATGCAGGCTGGAGGCCCAGCGGGTGGCGTCGAATCCATGGCGGCGGAGATGCTGCACTAGCGCGTCCGGGTTCGCCACCTGAACCGGGACGGCCCAGTGGGTATGATGCGCGGCACACGCACCCGGCCGCCGGATCTCTGGCATCAGGCTGATGATTGTCTCGGCGACCGCCTTGCGTTGCGCGATATTGCTCCGCTGATCCTGGCGTAGCCGCCGCGCCAGTAGTGCGGGCAGCGGGTAGGCGGGCTGCCGCCGGATGCGCCGCAGCAGGTTCCTGACGGTGGAGACATGCCCCTTGCCTCCCCGCCTAGTG
>CAKZQX010000709.1 GCA_937141995.1 uncultured Chloroflexaceae bacterium
GGTTGGCGGTGTAGTCGAACAGCACCCGCATATCACGGGCATGTACCGCGTCGATCAACTCGCGGACATCCTCCATGGTGCCCATGCGGGCCTCAACTCCCAGGTAATCGGTGGTATCGTAGCCATGGTGGGAGGGACTGGGAAAGATCGGCGAGAGCCAGATCACCGTGGTTCCCAGGCTGGCGATATAGTCAAGTTTCTCCGTTACCCCCCGGATTGTGCCCCCATGAAAGGCCATCGGGTCATCTGTAGGAACGAAGGAGCGTCCCTCGCCCGGATTGAAGCGGTCCACAAAGACATGGTAGATTAACGCATCGCGTAACCACTCGGGGGCGCGTTCCCGGTCAACCTGATACGCAAAGGTCCGGGCATGCTGAATAAACGTCAACCCGAATTCCGCACCGATATCATTCAGATAGTTGTAGTCGGGACCGGCATCTTCCAGCCCTTCACCATCATCGGCGATAATGCCGATAATCTCGCTGGCCCATGCCGACTGGCCGGTCAGCGAAGACCAGGCCTCGATGCAATAGCGCACAGTTGTCTGTTCCAACAGCGGTGGAAGCTGACACTGCCACTCCTCCAGGTACCCCCAGAGGAAGATATTCCACACGCTCGCCATCCGATTGAACGCGACACTGCGACTGCCGGGTGCCGGAACACCAAGCCGCCCGGCGGGTACTGTGCCATCGGTGGTAAAGTAGCAGGTGACATTGTCGGCGACAACCTGCGGGCCAATGGTGACGGTGATACAGACCTCCTGCCCAGGCAGGGGATCAAGCGGTTGGATGTGATTCCGATGCGCAACGCCTGACATCTCGGTGCGGAAGAAGGCCAGCCGCTGCTGATCCGTTGCCAGTGTACCAAAGATAAAATCGTTCGAAACCTCTTCCATAACATCTGCCCAATTGCTGCTTAAATTTCGCCAATAGCACAAGCATACGCCGTGTGCGTATGTTCGTCAACTACCTGGACATATATCTTTGCCCGCCCTGCAAGTTAATCGTAACCCGACTGTGTACAATAGAGAGAAATTTCTGATATAGTAAATTACACGACGTACGCAGTGCGTGTCTAAACGGGACGTTTCACTCAGTGAAAGCTCGATTCGCCTCCGGCAGTATGGTACTTTTCGATCTTGTTTCACGCACATGTTGCACCCGGTGTAACATGTGCGTGAAACAAGATAGATTTTTCCGCCCTGCCGGAGGCGAGACGCCTTTCTGGGTCAGTGACCGCGTAACACGGGTAAATCATACGAGCATACGAGTAACGGTCATGTGTGCGTTTCTAATGCGGCATGCTATAATGAAGGATGAGAAACGGCTCCGGCGGTCAGTGTGCGACTCTGCGCCCGCAGTTGCACTCTGACCGTTTACATCATAGTGCAGAAAGTGCGGCGAGATAATCCATGCGAAGCGTCACCGTCCGCGATATTTTACGTCTGGCTTTACCAATTGGGACAACGATTATTGCCGGCTCAGCCGGTTTGAGTCACCAGGTTACATGGGTAGCGATGCTGCGGACAACCCTTCCCGCTTTTGCCGAGTTACGGGGAGGCGAACTGGCGCTGCTGTCGGTTGAAGCGGCACTGGCGCTGGACTCGCGCCTGACCCTGGCAAACCTGGTCCGGCGACTCTCGACGGCTCCGGTCGCAGCGATTGCGGTCACTGGTGCGGTTGAGGCTGAGGATGCCGGCGCGGCTGAGGAGGCCCGTCTCCCACTACTCAAGTTGCCCAATGGGTGTGATCTACGCGAGGTTGAGCGCGAAGTGGCGCGGCTGGTCAGCGACTACGAGGCGCAACTGGAGCGGCGTGGTGCTCAACTCTACAACTCGCTGACGCAGCGCTCGCTGGCCGGCGATGGAGTGCCCGGCCTGTTGGAGACACTCGCGGAACGGACCGGCCAGAGTGTCGCATGCTATGGGGCGAATGGCGAACTGCGCGCCCAGCGGGGGCGCGGGTCGGCCCGTATTGCCCTCCAGGCACTACGGCCAACGAAATCGGGCGATAGTTCGCTGCTCAACCAGCAGATCTGGGTTGAATCGATCGGTCCCCCCCACTATCCTACCGGCTATCTGGCTCTGGCCGGTGTCAATCTGGATGAGTGGGATCGGTTGGCCGCCCGGCAGGGAGCATCCGCGCTCGGCCTGGAGTTTGCCAAAGAGCAGGCAGTTCAGGCGGCGGAAGAGCGGCTGCGGGGCGATTTTGTGGCGAACATTCTAGCGGGGCCACCCGGTGACCCGGCCGCGCTGATACGACGTGGTCAGGAACTGGGTTATAACCTGACACTGCCGCATGTGGCGCTACTGTTTCGCCTGGATGATGACAACAGCGTCGCGCTGAACCGGGTGTCCAGCAGTATCCAGGGTGAACTCAACCGGCGCGGGATTGCGGCCCCGCTCTCTCAGCGCGAAACCTCGGTGCTCTGCCTGCTGCCGCTTACCGACAGCACACCGCGTCCCCGCGAACTGGCCGATGCTCTGCGCGACCGGCTGGCGTCAGACTATCCCGGTATCACGCTGTCGTTGGGCAATCCCGCGCCCATGCTGGCCGAGTGGTCCCGGACGGTGGAGGAGGCGGAGCAGGCACTGCTGCTGGGGCGGCAGCTCTTTGGCATTGAGCGGGTGGTCGCCTTTAGCGACCTGGGGGTTTACCGTTTACTGGTGCGCCTGCGCGAGACGCCGGAACTCTGGACGTTCTACCGTGAGACGCTGTCGGCACTGGCGGCCTACGACCAGAAGCAAGATGGCGAACTGATCAAAACCCTCGAGGCCTACTTCAATCACCTGGGCAACCTGCGCGCAACCTCCGAGGCACTGCATGTTCACCGTAACACGCTGCTCTACCGGCTGGAGCGGATCAAGCAGATCAGCGGCCTGGACCTCAACAACTCCGATGAGCATTTCGCGCTCTGGCTGGCGCTGCGAGCCCACCGGGTGCTGCGCACGATGGATGAGGCATGAACCGAAGTCTGTAGTCCGTAGTCCGAAGTCCGAAGTCCGTAGTCCGTAAGGCGTGGGGTGACAGGTGATTGGGTGTTGCCGCGTTGCCCTGTCACCCCGTCATTTGTGATCCTGCTTGCTCCTCACAACCCGGTGGTATTCGCGCCCAGCACCACAACGATATCCGCGCCGCTGATAAGGTCGTTGGGCGGTTGCCCGCTACGCACTTCGGCCCCCAGTGTTTCGGCCACGCGGCGGGCCGTGATCGGCTTGCCGGTGACATCATAGACTACCGTTGTCGGATAGTCTCCCGGCGGGGCATTTCCCGGCGGCAGTATGGTGAACCGGGCCTGCTCCAATTGGATGGCCGTATCACCTGCCAGACCGGGAATAGCGGTTCCGTTGAACACCTGCACCGTTGCCTGCTCCGCCTGCTCGCTGGGCCGCGTCAGCCACTGATCGAGGATGGTGCGCACGCCTGCCGGATCCCAGACCAGGTTTGAGCCGATTTCATTGACGGCCACGGTTTCGGGGGAGATGCGCACCTGGTTGATGCTTTCCGGATCCATCCCGGCCGCCAGGACGATGCCGCTTAACAGCACATCCGGCCGGGCAATCGGCATGGTTGTCAGCACCGGCGGGGTTGCCCCCT
>CAKZQX010000710.1 GCA_937141995.1 uncultured Chloroflexaceae bacterium
CCGCGGCCAACCGCGAACCGCAGATCCAGGCGCTCTGCTGGTTCCTGGATGCGCCGCCGGGTGATATGTGGGCTCCCTTCAGCCTGAACCAGGGCATGGGCAAACTGCATACCGCCGCGTCCGAGTTTGACGGGTTGTTGCAGCAGTAGCACGCATGCTCCCCGCGTAAATGTCGCTCATACCGATTGGTTATCATAGCCACAGCGTCCCCCGAGGACGCAGAGATGGTACACGGGATTGCCCCCATTCCGGCTCATTGCTGCGTTGATGGCAAACTGGGATAACCGTGTGTCCGTCTTAACATTCTCTTAACACAACTGTTGCGTAACTGTTACCCAACTGAGACATGGTTGTTACATTGGGATGCTAGAGTTGAGCGTGTCAGGATGTTTCACCGAATCAGATCTCTGTGCTGTAGCACAATATATCAGAAGTTTTAACACAACCCGCTATAGTTTGGAAATATAGAAGCATTCAAACTGTAGCGGGGTTACTTGATAAGAGGAGTGTATGAATAAAACATACTACTTAAAACATTATTACATTTTGATCCTCGTATGCTTATTCCTACCTGCTTGCACGCTCCATCCCTTCCATCCCACACCTGTAGACGCGCTGACGGAGATACCGGGCAAGGTCGTTGGTTCACGCAATGACGCATCCTCTATCCACATCCTACAACAACAGGCGGTAGCTGAGGGGATGGTATTGCTCTATCGTTGGCAACGCACCGATATGCGCAGCACCAATACCTTTTGCCTTGCCGCCACATTTGTCACCCCCGAAGGACGTGGCTGGAGAGCCCAATCATCAGGCTATTTTAGCGAAGTACCGTCTGGACACACCAGATGCACCTTCACCACCAGGAGCGGGTTTGAAACCGGCTATTATGTCGGTGGCAATATCACCGATTTAACGACTGCATATGGACTGAGTGCCCGTGGTACGCATGTGCGCATTACCTGGTCAGACGGTGTTGTAAGCCGGGTTCCGCTGCAAAACCGATCATTTCTCGCAGCACGGCCCGAAATTTTGCAGGTGGAACGGATTGAACTTCTTGATACGGATGATACGGTGTTTGAGATAGAGGAGTTTTAGAAATTTCATAATGAGAGTGAGAACTCATTACAGCATTTGACCAGGCATTGCAGGAACGGCACGAGCGCGCGCATGATGAGACAAGAGAGTCAGGATCTCAACGACCAACAACATCTCAAGCCAGTTGAGCGTTGACATGATGCACCACAAAGTCGGTTTGAGCAGCATAAAACGCCGCTGGGTGTGTACCCTGGCACTTTGGTTGTCAGGAATAGGAATGCTCCTGCTGCCGGCGGCATGTACCCTTGATCCCATTCGTGAAACTCCCCGGGACGCGCTGACCGATTTTCCAGGCAAAGTTCATCCGAACAATCATGACTCTGTCCGGATACTTCAGCAGCGTACAGTCACTGACGGTGTTGTTTTGTTCTATCGCTGGCAGACGGACGCGGCAGCAGCGGCAGAAACGTTTTGTGCCGCTTCGGCATTTGTTACCTACGGTGCTTCAGGATGGCAGGCCCAGTCAGGGGGGTACTTTGTCGGCGATACCGTCAGTCAACCTGCCGCGGATGTTACGTTGGCGTTCGTGGTGTTACGGCCTGGCACTCTGCCCAATTGTATGGGGGTATGGCGATGGACCACCCGGCAACATTGAGGTTGTGAAGGCTGTCCTATAAAGTTATGATCTCCAGGAGCATATGCTGCTTAAGTGGCAGAAGGATGCAAGCAGTAGTATACAATAAACGATTAGTTTTGGTTAGTCATTGGATGGTTGCTGCCTATGTTGTTTCGCCTTGATCAGCCACGTCAAAGCGATCCCAGTACTAACCCCGATCACGCTCCCGCTCAATGCACCAAGCAGACCCAGGAATCCCACCCAATGCATGAGATGCGCCCCAAAGTCGGCGATACTCAAATGCGCCATCACGCTGCGCCAGACCGGTCCATCCATAACCCAAACGCTAATGGCGGCACCATAAAGCCCAACGCCCATTGCCCACGTCATGCTGCTTGTCAGCAACCAGACTATCCGGTACTGCTGTGGTACATGGAGTATCTGCTCTTGACCGCGCCCAATGGTTAGGCCCATTACTGCGCCTGCGAAGGCAGCAAAAATCGCCCCACGCAGCAGGGCTGCGGGCTCGCTTTGTCCCACCGCAAGCATGTTGAGGATACGGAGCAAAGTTGTGCCAAGAATAGCGATGATCGCACCAAGCACCCACCCGGTAATACTCATGCTGAACAGGTTCGCCAGAGCCATGCGGGGATAGGCAACACGCCCACGCACTACTAGCCACTGCATCAGCACGATGGCCACACCACTCACAGCAGGGACGTGGAGAAGCATAGTGGAAGCAAAAGGACTCATCACAATACTCCCCAGCACACCGCCACCCAGGCTCGCCACAAGCCAGGCGATGCTGGGGAAGGGTGAGTGGGTGTCATTTCTTTGCAATGCTGTTACCATACCGTACGTCATATGTTATGCCTTCTCTTTAGAATTAAGAATACAGAGATATAGTACCTTACTATATCTCTGTATATTGAACTATATTTACATATTAACGGTGAATATAGACAGTGTCACGAACGACATCCGGTCCTCCAGCAAGAGCCACACCGCTATCACCAATACAAAGGCGAACCTCATCAAAATTGTATCCAAATCCTAGCAAGTTCCAATTATACACAGCGAACGCTGCATACACCTGTGCGGCTGTCGTTGACCAGCGTATACTTTCTGGAGAACTAGACGGAAATCCATAGTAGAATACATACTCGTTGTCAGATGAATCTCCGTCACAGTTACCGTCTTCATACCAGAAAAGACTAAAAGGACCATTTACAGATATCGTCCAGGTATTTTCAATTGTATCATTCCAAACTGCATTAGGAGCAGCAGTACGTGGGTTTTCACCAGGAAGCGACTTATCTGGTGAGGTTATCTGGTTATATTCATCCGCTTCCTCTTGAAGTTCTTTTTTGTCAACACCTACACGTTCAGCGAATACTTTGACAAATTCCTCGTATTGTGTCTCGTTAAGTCCTTTAAGAAATGCGTCTACTTCTGGTACTGTAATCTTTTCTGCTAATATGAGATCAACAAATTCGTCTATAGTGGGTTCATTCGTTGAATTCATTATCTTCGCCGTAGCTACTCCCGCTGGAGTATTGCTGAAAACAACGCCGAGTAGTATTAGCGTGATAAGAGCCTTGATCGAGCGCATAGTAACTTCCTCCTTGTTTGTAGGACTGGATTTTGGTACGAAAGTCCTGGTTGCGACCAAATGATTGGTTCTTGACGCGCTTTTATGGTTACTAAAGGTTCATTAACGCTGTGAAACCTGGGTTTTGCACCAAAGTCTAGAACTAATAATTTCGCGGTCTCAGAATACCATCACCCATCACAATATCATAATATCACTATCACATCTCATTTGTATAACATTCATGCAACAGCTATGTTAAGAACGTGTTAAGAAAATGCAACGGCGCACGCTACTAAACGATCATAGCCATGCCGCATAGCATGCCTGCACGAGATAGGGATAGCCAG
>CAKZQX010000711.1 GCA_937141995.1 uncultured Chloroflexaceae bacterium
CAGGCAAGGATAAAGCCCAACAGCATGGATTTTCGGCGATGCTGAACCACAGCCAACGCTCCTTTGTGCGTTTCCTATCCTTACTTTGCTTAAGGGAAACATACGCAGCCAGGGCGTTCTATCGCGCCTGACCGATGTGATGGAGGGATATGGATCGTGGCCTGCCGGCGGCACGACACCTGGATATCCTGAGATAGTGCGTATGTCCTGTTATGAAGTTATGACGACGGAGGTACGGTGTAAGTTCCCACTATTCAGTATAGCAGTGCCGGTGCGCGTGGCTAAATGATGCGAAGATGATAGGGGACTGATTATCGTATGGTATGTGATGGCAGGGGGTAGCCATGCTGCCGTCCTGTGCCGATCTGCCGGCGGCGAAAGTTACCCGTTCGTAAAAGACCGCGTTACGCGGTCGGTTCCAAATCCGGTTGTTGCCGGGATGAACGGCGAATCGCGCCGGCGGCCGCAGGAGCCGTTCCGTTCTTTATTTTGGAATGGTTTGGCCGAAGGCGAAACCATTCCAAAATAAAGAACGGACGACCACGTAATGCGTGTCGGATCATTGCGCTATCAGATAGTCATGCTGCGGGGAAGGAAGCTATTAAGCGTATCATCCATGACAATCTGTCTGTACGACGATGTATATAGAAAAAACAGGTACACAAACAACAAACACGTTGCCGGGTAGCAATGCAACCGGTGTGTTTTGTTCTTTCTGGCTTTGTTCGATCTTCTTTAAAAGCGCGGGAGCAGTCAGCGCCGGCGCCGCATGCGCTCCACATCGTCGGTGCGTACCAGAACGGGCGCTTCGGCATAGCGTGCCTGAACCAGACGACCGATAATGAGCAGAACCAGCAGCAGCGCGCAGATAAACGCAATTGTCATGGGCATAGCCAGCTTCCTTTCAAGGTGTCTAGAGTTTTACGACAACCAGATAGCCATCACAGGCTTCTCCTACAGTATAACGATTTTTTAGCGAGTCGTCCATAAAAAGTAGGTAGAATCGGCAAAATTGGTGCAGCAGTTGTGCATGTTTGATGTAAACGTCACTCGATTGGTATCAGTTGCATGCTCATGATAGAATAGCAACCTGCCGGAAGCGTACCATGTCGTACCGTATCAGGAGCAGAGAAGGGGCCATGACTGCACAGACGAACCGCGAAGCGTTCATACCCTATCGTCGCAGTGACCTGATCGAACTCTGTATCGATGATGGGCAATTGCCGAATGATGATGTTCAGAAGTTCCGCGACTTCTGTGAGATCCTCACGGCCTACTATCATGTCAAATCGCAGCGTACCCTTGAGGTGCTGAAGGATAGCTTTGCTCCGTTCAATCCTGATGCCGATACCCGGACGCGGGTGGCGCCGACGGCCCAACAGTCCGCCGCGCTGGAGCAGCGTCTGGTGCAGGCATTTGCGACTGTCCTGCAGCGGGCGAACTACTCTGCACTGTCGCCGGAAGATCTTCAGGGAGCCTTTGCCGGGGAGTCGCTGATTCCGCTCAAGACACGGATTGATTTTGATGACTATGCCCATATGGTGTTTTACTACCGAGGCGATAATTTCAAAACGGTGCAGGTAAAGCGCTGGTTTCGGCAGCAGGAGGTTGTCGTAGATAACTTTGAGCGGGTGGCGCTACTGCTCCGGTTCAAAGATGCGGATTACTTTGCAGCCAAAAAGCAGCAGGTCGCGGATCTCAACTTTACGCCGGGAAAGATGTATCTCTACCTCTACAAGAATGTGCCACGCTACGACCTCGAACTGCTCTTCCCGAATGTCCAGGTGAGTATGAACTGGCTTGACCGGCTGCTGGTGCTGGGTCCGGCGATTGGTGCAGCCGTGCCGCTGCTGCTGCGGGTGCTGCCTAGTCTGCTGCTGATCATCGGTGTAATTCTGCTGGTGATCTTCGGGGCCGAGTTTCCCGGTCGCCTGGGGTTGGAGATCGATGATGCCGCCGCGCAGAATATCTTCCCGGTGTTGATTGCTACCATGTCCATCGGGATGGCGCTGGGTGGGTTTGCCGCAAAGCAATATTCGACCTACAAAAATAAGCGGCTCAAGTTTCTCAAGCGTATCACCGATACGCTCTTCTTCAAAAATCTGGTGACCAATCAGGGCGTGTTGTACACACTGGTCGATGCAGCCGAGGAAGAGGAGTGTAAAGAGATTATCCTGGTCTACTACCACCTGCTGGTTGCCGGGCAACCCCTGACGCGTGACCGGTTGGATCGGCAGATTGAGCAGTGGATGGAGCAGACCTGGGATACCCGGATTGACTTTGATATTGATAAGACGCTTGCCAATCTTACGGCGTTGCGGGTGTCCGCTGCCGGGGCGGACGATGCGGCGGCGCTGGTGCAGGTCGATGCGGCGGGCGCGTACCAGGCGCGGTCCCTGGATACGGCCCGGGTGGTCATCGATTATGTGTGGGATAACATTTTTCAGTATGCCGCAACCGGCGTGGCGGAGTTTGCCCCGGCGTTGATGGAGAGGACGGAATCCTGAGATGCGTGTTGCGATTGTTCACGACTATCTCAACCAGTATGGGGGAGCCGAGCGGGTGCTGGAGGCGCTACATACCCTCTACCCCGATGCTCCGGTCTATACCTCGATCTTTGATCCGGACGTTATGCCCGCGTTTTACCGGACCTGGGATGTACGTACTTCGTTTATGCAGCAGTTGCCGGGTTGGAGAAAGCACTTCCGGCGCTATTTTCTGCTCTACCCCAGCGCGTTTGAGTATTTTGACCTGAGCGCTTATGATCTGATCCTGAGCAGCAGCAGCGCGTATGCCAAGGGCGTGATTCCGCGTCCGGGAGCGGTACATATCTGCTACTGCCACACGCCGATGCGCTTTGCCTGGCGTACCGGGGATTACGTCGAGCGTGAGGCGATCAGTGGTCCGCAGGCAGCTATCTTGCCCTTCCTACTGACCTATGTTAGACTCTGGGACGTTGTCACCACCGCGCGGGTTGATGCATTTGTCTCGAACTCACACGAGGTGGCGGGGCGGATTGCACGCTACTACGGGCGGAATGCGCTGGTCATCCCGCCGCCGGTGGAGTTGTTCCCGTTCCAGGATCGTCCCGCCGAGGAGTTTTACCTGGCGGGTGGGCGGCTTATTCCCTACAAGCGGCTCTGTCTGGCCGTCGAAGCGTTTAATGCGCTGGGGTTGCCGCTGAAGATTTTTGGCGATGGCCGCGACCGGAGCAGCCTGCAGGCGATGGCCGGACCGAATATTGAGTTTGTGGGCCGGGTCAACGAGCAGCAGCGGCGCGAGTTGTTTGCCCGCTGCCGGGCTTTTGTTTTTCCAGGGATGGAAGATTTTGGCATTACACCGCTCGAAGCCATGGCTGCCGGCCGGCCGGTGATTGCCTACGCCGGCGGGGGCGCGCTCGAGACCGTGATCGAGGGTGTCACCGGGCGCTTCTTCTACCAGCAGAACGCGGCGGCGCTGGCGGCAGCGGTTGCTCTCTCGCGCTGTGATAACTATGATGCCCACACGATCCGGCGGCATGCGGAGCGGTTTGGGCAGACGGTCTTTTTAGAGCGGATGCAGGCATATATCGAATCTGTCATCCATGGCAAAAAGATCGAGATGAGCAACGGTAAGCTGCCCGCAAACGTCTGAATTAGCAGGTAGAGTTTTGAGTTTTAAGTTCTGAGTTCTAAGTTCTGAGTTCTCAGTTTTCTGGTTCCTGGTTCTAAAATTATGCAACTACGATACTATTTTTCTATCTTACGGCGTTTCTGGATGTTGACGATCCTGCTGCCGCTGATTGTCGGTGCGCTGAGCCTGCTACTGCTGTCGCGGCAACCGGTGCAATATGGCGCAAACGCGCGTGTTCTGGTGACGCAGATGCCCCGGCAGCAAGATCCGGCGGCAACCGATCTGCCGGATTTTAATTTGCAATACTCCTGGTCAAGTTCTGAATATATTGTTGATGACCTGCCGCAGGTGGTTCGTAGCGCGGCATTTGCGCAGGATGTCAGCGCGTGGGCCGATGAGCAGGGCTATGACATTGCGCCGGAGGTGGTCCAGGGGAGCCTGAGCAGCGAGACGCTCCACCGCTCGGTGACATTCTCCGCCGTGACGAGCAATCCCGAAACGGCCGTGGCGCTGCTGCGCGGGGTTATCGCGGTCCTGCAGGAAAATGGCCTGGAATATTGGAACCGGCCTACCCCTGTCGGCAATGGTTTGAGTGTAGCAGTGCTTGATCCGCCGGGATCGGCGGTGCCACTGGGCAGCAACCGCGATATTATCATTGATGTGGCGCTGCGGATGGTGCTGGCGCTGGCCGCCGGTGTCGGTGTGGCCCTGCTGCTGCACTATCTGGATGATACGCTGCGGGATGCCAATCAGGTCGAGGATCAGATGGGGCTCCCGGTAGTCGGGATGATCCCCCGCGAGTAGGGCGCGTCCCTACCGCAGAACCATGAAGAGGGAA
>CAKZQX010000712.1 GCA_937141995.1 uncultured Chloroflexaceae bacterium
CGAGCTGCGTGTTCTTGGCGGCTCGGCGAACGGCTTCGCTCTCCTCGCTGGCCTGGAACTGGGTGCTGTCTTCGCACACTCGATAGCGCTGCTGCCATTTGCGGATGAGGCCCGGCGACAGGCCCAGATCGCGTTTCAACTCGGCGATGGGCTTGTCGCTGGTCTCCGCCATCCGCAGCACTTCCTGATGGAACCCGTGTCTTCTACTTCACGATTACCTCAACACCAGGGAATATATCGGCACCCTCAGCAAAGACTGCTGCCGCATCCTGATCACCTTTTAACTGCCACAACAGGAAGGCCGTCCCATGGTGATTGATGAGATCATGGGCGCGCAACTTGTCCCACACCTTTTCGGCGCATAGATCGTAGAAGCCGAAAGCCGCCATCGCCGGGAATGTTTCGCAGGTATCCTGGAACAGCCCATGTCCTCCGTAATCGAACTCGACCCGATAGGCTGTCTCACTGCCCAATGATGCGAAACCGGCACGTATATCTTCTATGGGGACGGACATATCACTCACACCCGCCATATACAGGGTCGGTTGCGTTACATTGTTTAAGCCGGTTTCCCCAAAGAAGACCTGATCCGGTGCGAGCGGGATGAGCGCATCAATACGATCATCACCGAGAGACGGAAGGAGATCGTCTGGCACGCCACTGAGGCCATAAAGCGCCGCGAGTTCTTCAGCATTTGAGGTCACATACGGACAATCGAAGCTTGCACCGCCCACGTCTTCGCAGAATTCTAGCAACCCGGCCAGATCGAGTTGTGCACCACCAGCTTGTAGCGCGATGAAGCCACCAGACGAGTGCCCGGTTGCAGCGATATGTTCAGTATCGACCATACCGGCCATAACCCCATCTGCATTGATGGTCTCGGCGAAATCGATCACCAGGCTGACGTCACGCGGCGAATTATAGTACATCGGATAGAAGGTGCCCGGGTCGCTTCCCAGTTCAGAGGCTGTCATCCCCAGATGATCGGGGGCAATCACGACGAAGCCCCACGACGCAAGATGTTCACCAAAAAAGGTACTGCCGACGCGGATAGAACCAAAGCCGTGTGACCACACAACCAGCGGATAAGGGCCACTTTCTGTGTCGGGATCTGCTTCGAAGAGCGCCATACCGTAGGCTTCCAACGGCGGGAACGAAGGTGGGTAGTTCACCGGATAGGTATGTTCCTCTACCAACCCTTCCGGGTTGAGCGCCGGATACCAGATCGTCACCGGTAAGGGGCGTTCGGCGTCATTGACGACCATATCCATTGTGCCGACCGGGTGTGGTCCGCGCACGCCGTAAGTGGGTGCATCGGGTCTGAACCCGGTGCGCGGGGCTTCTTCCTCTTCCTGTGCAATGGCGGCAGAGACCAGTAGCAACAGGGCGAGCAGTACTATACCGCTGAAAATCTTGTGTTTCATGGTGTTCTCCTCGTGGAATATGCAGTTGATAGGACTTGATGACTTACTTGAGGCTATGCTCCTCACAGAATGGCTCGATTCGGTAAAGTTGGCGCTCCTGACAGGTGAAATCACGCAGCAGACGATTATGGGTGATCCATTCGATTAGCTCATCGAGCGGGCGCTCTTCGAATGACCATTCTGTGATGATGCCCGTAAAATCGGAGACGAATGCCCGTGAGCCATCCGGCGTGAACTGGGCATTCCAGTTTGTAACCCCTATGTTGCGGTTTTCCATAAGCCTTTCTCCCGTCTCATAATTCATCAGGGCGACGTTTGACCCATAATCTGCGGCCAGGAAATAAGGCTTATTGGGATGGGCGCTCAAATCAACCAGTTTGCTAAAGCCTGGATAACGCTGAGTCACGTCTCCGGTTTCGATATTGGCGCGAAATACGATGGTATTGGCGCCTATCAAAATTTCGTTATCGTTGATCCAATCCAGCGAGAATGCCTGTTCGTCCTCCAGGATGTGGAGGACTGTTTGCCCCGTTTCGACCTCAATGACCCGCACACCATCTTCCAGGAAGCCGGCGACCAGCTTGTTATCGTCATCGAAAAACAGGATGTCAAAGACACCAGAGTTTGTGTCGAACTCCTGGATCGTGTCACCTGTTTGCGCATCGAGCAGCATTAACTCACCACGTATCGCATTCTCGGTGCCATATTCAATCGTACCGACAGCAATCATGTCGCCGCTGTTGCTATACGTCACAGTACGCCCCAAATAGTCGAAGTCGGTTCGTGTCCAGAGGATCTCGCCGGTATCGGCATCCAGCATGTTGATTTCCATGGCGTTCGTCAGGTTGAATAAATCGCCACCAATAGCGATCACGCGCTGACCATCGGGGCTGAAAGCGAAGTCTGCAACGGGATATGTCACTTCGATTGCCCACAAAACGTTATCGCTTGTCATGTC
>CAKZQX010000713.1 GCA_937141995.1 uncultured Chloroflexaceae bacterium
CCTGCTCGGTTTCTACCTGCTCGCTGATATCGCGGGCAACTGTCGAGAGAAACTGCATTTCACCGTCCGGCCCGCGGTGACCAATAATCACCTGCGAGACCGGCATTTCCTGCCCGGCTTGATTGAGAAAGACCGTTTGCCCCCGCCAGATGCCTTTCTGCATGACGGCCGGCATGGCCTCCTGTGCAATTAGATCATTGACCCAGGCCGGGTGGGTATCGCTCATGCGGATCCGGGTGATATCTGCGCCCGGCTCCAGCGCCAGGATGCGCCGCGCTGCCTGATTGAAGTAGGTAATCTGTCCCTGCATGTTGGCGATAGCAACAAAATCGGGGGTTGCTGCAATGATCGCCTCCAGCCGGGCCTGGGCTTCCGCTAGTTGTTTGCGTTCGGTAATATCATGCATAATCGAGAAGAAGAGCGGTTGACCACTCGCCTGGGGCAGCGCAATCAACAGTATCTCAGCCGGGAAGAGTTCACCGTCGGCACGTCGATGCATCCATTCAAACCGGATACTCCCTTGCTCCATCACGCTGGTAACCATTTCCGCGGTTCCCTCACCGGATGGCCTACCATCCGGCTGGGTTGGTGGTAATAGATCGTCCGGTGTCAGCGTCAGAACATGCTCACGGTCACGACAGCGGAGGATTTCGACTGCGGCCTGGTTGCAGTCGAGGATGCGCAATCCATCGCTCAAGAGCATGGCATCAACGGAATGTTCAAAGACATGTCGAAAGCGGGTTTCGTCGGCACATGTGGAGTGGGTCTGCCGGAATGCGGCAAGCTGCTGCTCCAATTCGGTCACGCGCTGCCGTAGCGCGGCCAGTTCCTCATTGGTAGTCTGCGGAAGTGTATCATTGGTCATGGGACGGAACTCCTTACTCCTTATCTCTCTGCGAGTCAGGGATGCCGACATTGCCATCCGGGAGCACACTACTCGCGCGTGTTGTTCTACTGTAAGCGATCCATGTTACCAGATTGAAGCCACTGTGCGGCAGCATGGCTCCCACACGCCGAACCTGGTCACATGACCAGGGCAGCGCTCGATCTTTTGCGCGATTGAATGGTACGGCACCTGCCTGATGCTGTCGGAAAGCGATCCGGGTACAATGCTGCTGAGATACGCACCACAGTTCAACGACGTACGTCCTGTAAATCACAGGACGTACGCGGTGTGCATGCAAACGGGCCGTTTGCTCCCGATAACGGTACATTTCGCCTGCGGCAGCATGGTACGTTTCTAGCTTTTTCCGGAACATGTGGCACGTCGTGCCACATGTTCCGGAAAAAGGATGTCCTATTCCGCCCTGCCGGAGGCGAATCGGGCCGTTTGTCCAGGCAAACGCCTGGTTTGATCATCCACCGCGTAACTCGTATAAATCAGAGAAAGATGGAGAGTAAGATACGGTGACAACCAACGCAATTTATACCGAACAACTGACCCGTGATTTTGGTACGGTGCGGGCAGTGGCAGATCTCACGCTCGCGGTACCACGCGGGATTGTTTTTGGCTTCCTGGGCCGCAACGGTGCCGGCAAAACCATCACGATCCGGCTACTGCTGGGCCTGCTGGAGCCGACCGGCGGCCAGGCGACCGTGCTGGGGCATGACACGCGCACCCAGGCCGATCGGATCCGGGCGCAGACCGGCGCACTACTCGAGCACGACGGCCTGTACGAGCGCCTCAGTGCGCAGGATAATCTGGAGTTCTTCGGGCGGATCTACCGACTCGCAGCGGATGCGCGGCAGGCCCGGATTCAGGAACTGTTGACCCACTTTGGCCTCTGGGAGCGCCGCACCGAGCCAGTGAAGGACTTCAGCAAAGGTATGCGCCAGAAGCTCGCCGTAGCCCGCGCGCTGCTGCACCGCCCGCCGCTGATCTTCCTGGATGAGCCGACTTCCGGGTTGGACCCGGTGGCATCCGCTTCGTTGCGCGAGGATCTGGCTACCCTGGTTGAGCACGAAGGGGTTACAGTGTTTCTCAACACGCACAACCTGGCCGAGGCAGAAAAACTTTGTAATCAGGTGGGCATTATCCGCGATGGGCACCTGCTGACGGTTGGCAGCCCCGCCGAACTACGCACCCGCTACAGCCACCCACGCATCGAAATCGTCGGGCAAGGCTTCGACGAGCAGGTGCTGCAAACGCTTGCGCGCCATCCCGCCGTCGCCGGCGTCGAGCGCCGAAATGGACATTTGAGCCTTAACCTGCAGCCGGGAATAGATGACATTGCCCCGCTGGTTAGCCGGATCATCGGCAGCGGCGTCGCAGTGGAAGAGGTACGCAAGGGCACTGCGAGTCTGGAGGAGGCGTTCCTGCAGTTGATGGAGGAGGAACCAGCATGATCAACGATACCGCCACGGTGCTCTGGAAGGAGTTGACCGAACTGACGCAGAGCATGCGCCGGCCCGCTGCACTCATCGGGATTGCAATCTATCTCGGCTTCTTTGGCGTGGGGCCCGCGCTGATGATTGGCCCGGCCTTTGCCTCCTCGCCGCTGACGCTGGCCTTCTGGATCATCCTGCCCGCGATTGTCGGGATTGGCGTGGCGACCAATGCCTTCGCCGGAGAGCGTGAGCGGCACACGCTGGAGACGCTGCTGGCAACCCGCCTGCCCGACCGGGCGATTCTGTTTGGCAAGCTGGGCGCGGCGGTGCTCTTCAGTATGAGTTATGTCATCCTGGCAATGCTGGTGGGACTGGTTACGCTCAACCTGGCATCGGGAGAGCCGGGACTGCTGCTTTACAGCCCAACGTTGCTGCTGGGCGGGTTCGTGAGCTGCCTGCTGGTGTCGGGCGTGCTGGCAGCAGCAGGGGTGCTGACTTCGCTGCGGGCCGCAACCGTACGCGAGGCGGCACAGAAACTCTCGCTGGTGATGCTGCTGCTGTTTGTGCCCTATTTTTCGCTCAATTTTATTCCGCTGGAGCAGCGTGCGGTCATTATCGAGCGGATCAACCAGATTAACCTGGGGCGGCTGCTGCTGATTGCCGGAAGCATGCTGTCGATTCTGGCCGGGGTACTGATGAAGCTGACGTTGCAACGCTTTCAGCGGGCGCAGTTGCTACCGGCACAGGCATCCACCGGGAAGCCGACGGCTCCGTCACAGACCGATCAGCCGGATCAGCCGACGCAACCGGCCCACACTGCGCGGCGCAGGGAGATGCCTAACCTACCCACGCCCCTGGCAGACCTGCTGACCGTGATCTGGAAGGAGTGGCATGAAATGATGCAGCGCGATGGCGGCATGCGGTCAACCGGACGACGATCAGGACTGGTGGGTATCGTGCTGATCGGCATCATTTTGCCGTTGCAGAGCGGCCAGGACTGGGTCACTGCAGGTGGGGCGCTCTTCGCCTGGATTATTATTCCGGCCATCCTGGTGATGCAGACGATTGCCGACAGCTTTGCCGGGGAACGCGAACGGCACACACTGGAGACGTTGTTGGCAACCCGCCTGTCCGCGCGGGTAATCCTGATCGGCAAGCTGATTACACCGCTGCTCTGGGCGTGGGCTGTCACCCAGGGGCTTATTCTGATCAGCCTGGTGACGGTAAATCTGGCTGCCGGGCAAGGTACGCTGCTGCTCTTCCCGCCGGAAATGCTGCCGGCCGGGATGGGGTTCGGGCTGCTGCTGGGGCTATTGATGGCAAGCATCGGAGTGCTGCTCTCGCTACGCGCGGCAACGGTGCGGCAGGCGCAGCAGGCGCTCGCGCTGGCCTATTTTGCGCTGGCAATCGGCTACGGGCTGCTGATCGGACTGACAATCGTGCTGCTGGAGTTGTTCAATGTGGGAACGGGGTGGCTCGAAACGGGCGGTCTGGTTGCGGTGGGGCTGGTGTCGGCCGGAGTGCTGGCCGTCATCGACGCGGGAATGCTGGCGCTGGCGCTGCGGCGCTTCCGCCGGGATCGGCTGCTGCTGGTGTAAACCGGATGGCGCGAGGAGGCACAATCGTCTCGCCTCCTCGCCGCATCAATCCGCGATCTGCACACCCTCACCCTCGATCAAGCAGCCGACCTGCCGTGCCTCGGGCACGGCTGCCAGGGCTGCAGCAACCGCATCTGCCGGGACGATGACCAGCATGCCCAGGCCCATGTTGAAGGCGTGGAAGGCTTCCTGCTCCGGGATATTGCCCAGGCGCAGAAGCAGATCGAAGATCGGCGGCACTTCCCAGGTGCCACGGCGGATCACCGCACCCAGCCGCCTGCCGGTCTGCTCCGTCGCCGCGGCCCAGACGCGCGGCAAATTGTCCAGCACGCCACCGCCGGTAATATGGGCCAGCGCTTTGACGGGTACGGTTGCGCGCAGGCGCGTTACTTCCTCCAGGTAGGAGCGATGCACCGCCAGCAACGCCGCGCCAATGCTCGCCCCCCCAAGTTCGGCCGGGCAGGCGTCATAGGCAGAGTGCTGTTCGACCAGGCGACGAGCCAGCGAGTAGCCGTTGGTGTGCAGGCCGCCGGCAGGCAGCGCCAGGATTGCATCACCGGGAGCAAGATCGGTGCGGGGCAGCATCTGCTCTCGTGCGACCACGCCAACGATGGTTCCGGCCAGGTCAAACGCCCCCGGCGCATAGACATTGGGCATTTCCGCAGTTTCGCCGCCGAGCAGGGCACAGCCTGCTGCCCGGCATGCCTGCGCCACACCGCCCACCACCGCCGTGACCATCGCCGGATCGAGTTGCGCTGCGGCGATATAGTCCAGAAAGAAGAGCGGCTGCGCGCCCTGCACCAGGATATCGTTCACACAGTGGTTCACCAGGTCTTGCCCGACCGTGTCATAGCGCTGCATTGCCGCCGCCACCAGTGTTTTGGTGCCGACCCCATCGGTGCTGGCGACCAGGATGGGCGACTCAACTCCCGCCAGCGCCAGGCCGGCATCGAAGCAACCACCAAACGCGCCCATGCCTGCCAGCACCGCCGGGCCATGCGTGGCACGCACGGCGGCGGCCATCAGCTCTTTTGCGCGGGTTGCTGCGGCAATATCTACCCCCGCCGCCCGGTACGTTGATTCTTCCATATGTTTCTTCTGCCAATCACACGACTTACGCGGTCGTTCATCAAACCGGGCATTTCACCCGGTGAACGGTAGAATCGCCTGCGGCAGCGTGGTAATCCTTTTCTTCTTTTTTCAAAAAAATTCACGTTGTGAATTTTTTTGAAAAAAGATCGGGTTTCTTCCACCCTGTCGGAGGCTGAAATACCTTTCAGGTCAACGACCACGCAACGCGTGTCAATCACACGCGTTACGCGGTCGTTCATCAAACCGGGCATTTCACCCGGTGAACGGTAGAATCGCCT
>CAKZQX010000714.1 GCA_937141995.1 uncultured Chloroflexaceae bacterium
GTGACAATCAACCGTGATGCCCACTACACGCCGCGTATGCTCAAGCGGGCCATCATCGCCGGGTTGCCGTCGGCCGGCGTGAATGTGGTGGACCTGCGGACGATGCCGATTCCGGTGGCGCGCTACTTTACCCACGCCAGCGGCGCGTTCGGCGGGGTGCATGTGCGTCTCTCGCCCTCCGACAATCGGGTTGTCGATATCAAGTTCTTTGATGAGCGGGGACTTGACATCAGCAGCAGCATCGAGCGCAAAATCGAGCATACGTTCTTCCGTGAAGACTATCGCCGGGTCTACCTCGATGAGATCGGACGGATCGTCTACGGGAACAATGTCGAGAAAACCTACATCGATGCTTTCTTGAATGCGTTGAGTGCTGATGCACTGGAGCATATCGCGCGTGACTTTAACCTGGTAGTGGACTATGCTAACGCCAGTGCCAGCGGTATCCTCTCGGCGATCCTGCGCCGGCTGCATGTCGATGTGGTGGAACTGAATGCTAACCTCGATGAGCGCCGGCTCTTTCAGACGGTGGCCCAGTTTGAGGAGGGGATGCAGCGGCTGACCAAAATTACCGCCGTCGTGAATGCCAATCTCGGTGTGCGGGTGGACAGCAGCGGTGAGAAGATCTTCCTGGTGGATGACATGGGCCGACGGTTGCCGGGCATTCAGGCGCTGGCGGCGGTCGCCGCGCTGGTGCTCCAGGCGAACGGTGGCGGCACAGTGGCGGTGCCGGTGACGGCGCCGCGCGCGTTTGAGGAGATTGCCACACGGCATGGCGGCAATATCATTCGCACCCGGGCTACCCTTGGCGCGCTGATGCAGACCGCCGCAGACGATCCTGAGTTGCTGATGCTGGGCGATGGTGCGGGCAACTACATCTTCCCCTCGTTCTACCCGATTGCCGATGGTCTGTTTGCTGCCGCGAAAATTATGGAACTGCTGACCCTCAACGGTGTCTCTCTCAGCGAAACGGTACGCAAACTGCCGCTCTACCATCTGCAGCAGACGAAAGTTCCCTGCCGCTGGGAAAACAAGGGCAAGGTTATGCGCATTCTCAATCAGCAGTACCAGGAGCGCCAGATCGATCAGGTGGATGGGATCAAAATCGACCTGGGCGGCGAGTGGGTGCTGATCCTGCCTGATCCGGATGGGCCTTTCTTCCATGTGATTGCTGAGGGATCGAGCGAAGATCAGGCGCGGGTGTTAACCGAGAAATATGCGGGCCTGGTTGCCGGGTTGCAGTAGAAAACCACGAACGAACCATGGTGAACGCGAAACCCGGCAACCAGGCTATGAGCGGGAGAGACTGTTATGACACTATCGGACCATAAACGGCGATTTCATCTCGTACTGTTGGGAGCACCCGGCGCGGGAAAAAGCACTATTGCCGAGCGCCTGGCGCAGCATTTGCCGTTGACGCGGATCGCCAGCGGGCATACTTTGCGCACGGAAGCTGAACGTGACACGCCGATGGGTCGCAAGATCAAACCGCTGCTTGACCAGGGCCAACTGGTTCCCACCTCGTTGATAAATCAACTGGTGCGCGAGTGGCTGCAGGATGTTCCACCTGACCAGGGCTTCTTGCTGGATGGCTATCCTCGTTCGCTGGAGCAGGCGCAGGCACTCGACGACATGCTGGTTGAACTGCAGCGTCCGCTTGATCGGGTCATCAGTCTGGAACTGGGTCTCTCCGCCGCAATTGATCGATTATCGGGGCGGCGGATCTGCGTGGGTATCGCCGACTCATTCACGCTGCACATCAGCGATGCCGCCGCCGTTCAGCGCTGCCGGGAACAGGGTGGGCATCTGGTGCAGCGCGATGATGATAAGCCGGAGGTGATCGAGGAGCGCATGCGTATCTACACCGAGCAGACCCAGCCGTTGCTTGACCACTATGCCCGCAGTGGACTGCTGCGCACCGTTGATGCGCAGCCCGCGCCCGCTGACATAACCGCAGCAATCCTGGATCTGCTCCGGGATGAGCGCCGGCATGGGTAGCATTGGTTAGCGGTTCGTATTGGTGTTACCTGGACTTTCGGGCGTACTATTGATAGAACCTGTGCAATAACTTGACAAAAACTGTAACTCTGCCTACAATCGCTCCCGTTCCCAGTCACGGATTATGCAGGTGCGGATCGGCGTGTCTATGCGTGAAACCGATCGGCCTGTATCTGTATCGCATTGTACCGATTTCCCCTGATAGACGAAAGGTGTAAGCATGACTGTCGAACGTGAGGGTGCGTTTGATTTCCTTGGACCCAAAACCCTGGTCGGTCCCGAACTTAAAGTTGGCGATACGGCTCCGGATTTTACCCTGTTGAACGCCAAGTTGAAGCCGGTTAGCAAGGGCGACCTGACCGGGAAGCCAATGCTGATCAGTGTTGTCCCTTCCCTCGATACCAGCGTGTGTAACAAGCAGACCGTGCGCTTTAACGAGGAGGCCACCGCATTGAGCGATAAGGCGCACTTCCTGACGGTCAGCGCCGACCTGCCCTTTGCCCAGGCGCGCTGGTGTGGCGCAAACGATGTCAAGACGATCCAGGTGCTCTCGGATCACCGCGATATGAGTTTTGGTGCTGCGTATGGCACGCACATCAAGGAAGTACGGGTCGAGAGTCGCGCGGTGTTTGTGGTTGATGCAAACGGCGTTATTCAGTATGTTGAGTATGTGCCCCAGGCCGGGCAGGAACCGGACTATGACGCGGTACTCACGGCGTTGCGCAAGGTTACGGGTTAACGGTTAGGGGTTAACGGTTATGAATTTTGAAAAATATAGTCCGGATATGAAAGACCTGGAATCCCGGCTTGAGCCGGTTGAATACCTGCCGGGGTCGCGGCATACTGATGGGAAAGCCTGATCCGGCTGAAGCCGGGGCTCCTGAGCGGCGATATCCGGATGAAACATTCAGCGTTCATAACGGTTAACGGTTAGAGACTGTCTGAAAAGATGATTCGCGTCGGTCCCACG
>CAKZQX010000715.1 GCA_937141995.1 uncultured Chloroflexaceae bacterium
GCCCTTCTGGTGGATGGCATTGTCGCCGGTGTGGGCGGCGTGCTGGTGTTTGTGCCGGTTCTGATGTCGCTATATTTTGTGCTGGCCGTGCTGGAAGACTCCGGCTATATGGCCCGGGCCGCCTTTGTGATGGACCGACTGATGCGGATGCTGGGGCTGCATGGCAAGAGTTTCCTGCCGATGATTGTGGGGTTTGGCTGTAATGTTCCGGCGATCTATGCTACGCGCACCCTGGAGAGCGAAAAAGACCGCATTCTCACCGGGTTGCTGGTGCCGTTTATGAGCTGTAGTGCGCGACTGCCGGTCTATATTCTCCTGGCGGCGGTTTTCTTCCCGGCCTACGCCGGGCTGGCGGTCTTCAGCATGTATCTGCTGGGCATTATCGTTGCCATTATTCTTGGCATCATTTTAAAACAGACATTATTCAAGGGCAAAGAACAGGTTCCATTTATTATGGAAATGCCGCCCTATCGACTGCCGACGCTCAAGGGTATCTGGTTCCATATGTGGGAGCGCACGTCCGCCTTTGTACGCAAAGCCTGGACGATCATTATGGCGACCAGCGTGGTGGTCTGGTTGCTGATTGCTATCCCGACCGGCGGATCGGGCCAGTTTGCCGCCACCGATATCGACCAGAGCGTCTTTGCGCGCGTGTCGGGAGCGGTTTCGCCGATCTTTGCCCCGCTGGGCTTTGGTTCGTGGGAGTCGAGCGGCGCGCTGGTTACGGGCTTTGTGGCGAAAGAGGTCGTCATCAGCACGATGGGGCAGATCTATGGGCTCGAAGCCGCTGAGGAAGCCGCCGAGCCGACGACATTTGTCCAGGATCTGGGCATGATCGCCGGCAGCTTTGTCGGCGCAACGGTTGATACCCTCAAGTCAATCCCGCTGATCGTGGGCATCAATCTGTTTGAGGAAGAAGCTGAGGAAGAACCCACCGACTTGATGGGGGCCATCGAGGTGGGCTTTGAAGAGACGAGCGGCGGGCATGGCGCGCTGGCGGCGCTGGCATTTATGGTCTTTGTGCTGCTCTACACGCCCTGCATGGTGGCGGTGGCGGCGGCGCGGCAGGAGTTTGGCAATATCTGGATGTGGGTCAGTGTGATCGGCCAGTTTGTGCTGGCCTGGCTGGTGGCGCTGCTGGTATTCCAGGGCGGGCTGCTGCTGGGGCTGGGATAGTTAGTTCTTTGTCACGAACATTTGGCGCTAAGCGCCAAATGTTCGTGACAAAGATAAGCAAAGTACCATGCTGCCGCAGGTGGAACCGTTCTGCAGCGGAGCAACTGCCCGATTTGCACGGCTACCGCGCAGGTTCTGCTCTTTGACAGGACTTACGCGGTCGGTTCCAAACCAGGCGTCTGCCGGGACAACCGGCCCGATTCGCCTCCGGCAGGGTGGAAGATTCCATGCTTTTTCATAAAAATGTTGCACCGTGTGCAACATTTTTATGAAAAAGATAAAAGCGTACCATGCTGCCGCAGGCGAAATACACCGCTATGGGAAGCAAACGGCCCGTTTGTACACACACCGCGTAAGTCCTGTCAATTTCAGAGCGATTTCAGCCTGTGGGCGGTGCAGGTGAACTGAGCTAACGCAGTTACGTGGTTATCTGGTTGAAAGTAGATGTAGAGAACGCAGAACAAAAGAACAGAGAGCAGCGCGGGTGGCATACCGTGATGGACCAACCGGTTTGTTCTCTGTTCTTTGTTTGTCTGTTCTTGCAATGGAGGACAAAATGCTCCATCAGGTATTGCAGGCGTTTGAAGCGGCGCGTGAACCGCTCAACTTGAACGATCTGGCGGCCCAACTGCAGGTCGATCCGGGCGCGCTTGACGGAATGATTGGCTACTGGATTCGCAAAGGTCGGTTGAGAGAGGTACAATCCGGCGGGAGTTGCTCGTGCGATTCATCTGGTCCATCCTGTGGCACCGGCAGCGGGTGCTGTTCTTTTACCGGGAAGATGCCGCGCACGATTATGCTTGTGCCGCCGGAGGAACGTGGAGGACATGCCGGCAGGTAGTTCTTAAAGACTGTCTGAAAAGCGTGGGTCATGGGGAGGTTGGCCTGGTACCCCGTCCCGCCCGTCATGCGGGAGCAATCATGAACCAATTCGTCCGCATATGGAGATCGCTCCCGCACGGCTCCGGAGCGGGAGTCCCGGCTTCAGCCGGTT
>CAKZQX010000716.1 GCA_937141995.1 uncultured Chloroflexaceae bacterium
GGAGCGCGTCCTCCGGGTGGGTCATCGCCAGTGGCTGGAGTTGGAGCGCATGGACGACAGGGGAGCCGATGACGGTATATCCCAGGCCCGGCAGGGCTGCGGCCAGGGCATCGCCGCTCGCCAGGCTGAAGGTCAGAGCACCACGCGGCGAACTGCTGTCCCAGGTCTGCCGCAGAATTTGCATGGTCTGGAGGGCACTCCGCAACGTTTTTGTTCGGGGGGCTTCATCAAACGCGCCAAAGGCCAGCAGAATGAGATCGCCACAGCGTTCGAGCAGCGCGTTGTGTATTTCGGCCTGCTGCCGGATGGTTGTGGATAGCTGATGCAGGGCTTGAAGATGCGAACGGGCCACATCGGATTGTGGCCCAAGTGTTCCAGTGTAGCCCACAACCAGGATCGTGAGCATGCGGGGCGTTCCAGCGGATGGGAGGGTAGTGCCGAGCAATCGGGCACCGGCATCAACTGGTAAGAAGGGTTGCAGTGACTGGGTGTGTTGATGTAGCCGCTGCTGTTGCAAGAGTGTATTTACGGCATGGCAGAGCGCGCCCCAGGCTCCTTCCTGTACCTCGACCTTGGTATTGTAGTTGCCCGCCGCAATGCGCGCCGCCAGGTCGTGCATGGCATAGATGATGCGCACCCGCTCCCAGAGCAGAAGTCCCAGGGCCAGCAGGACGGCCGGCACCATCAGATCCGGCACGAAGATTAGCAGGGCAATACAGGTCGGTAACAGAATCAGGATGATGATGATGCGCCACCAGTGTCCGTGGAAGGGCCCAGGAACCAACCGATACATAATGCGTCTGCCTTCAGTCGTGAGGGTTCGGGAATCAGCGTCCAGCGTTCGGTACAATTCAGCTTATCGTCCGCGATTGCTGTGTTCGTCGTGCTGGACGCCGGTATGCAGCTATCAGGGCTGCGCCCACGTACATTCGTGTTTCAATGTCGGTCAGGGGACGTGGGAGATTGAGGATAGCATAGAAACAACGGTTTGATCCAGCATCGGAGATTACGGAGTGGTGACAGGCCGGAATTGCGGCCTATTCTTCCCGGAGGATGTAGCCCACGCCCCGCACAGTCTGGATGAGACGCGGTTCGCCGGCCGCTTCTAGCTTCTGGCGCAGGTAGCGAACATAGACTTCGATAATATTGCTCTCGCCGCCAAAGTCATAGCCCCAGACGCGATCATAGATCACTTCGCGGGTCATAACCTGTTGTGGGTGTCGCATAAAGAGTTCAAGCAGTTCATACTCTTTGGCGGTCAGGTCCACCCGCCGCTCGTCAATGCGGACATCGCGCGCGGCTGTATCCATGGTGAGATTGGCATACCGCAGCACATCGGTCTGCTGTGCGCTCTGGTTCCGCCGTAGTCGGACACGAATGCGGGCCAGCAGTTCTTCAAAGGCGAACGGTTTGACAAGGTAGTCATCCGCGCCGCTCTCTAAGCCGGCCACCCGATCCGGGATAGCATCGCGGGCGGTCAGGATGATAATTGGCACTTCCGAGACAGCGCGGAGCCGCCGGGCAACCTCCAGTCCATCGAGGCCGGGGAGCATCAGGTCAAGCACGACAAGGTCAGGGGGATTCTCGCGGGCGGCCGCCAGGCCCGCCGGTCCATCGGACGCGATTTCGACGGTAAACCCTTCGAACGTCAGCCCACGCCGCAGATAGCCGGCAATTTCTGCCTCATCTTCAATTATTAGAATGCGCTGCATGGCAAACTGGTTTCATAGCTACAAGTTACGCAGTCCCTCTCCTGGATGTGGCTATTGCCTCCGGCAGGGTAGAAGATTCCTGGCTGTTTCACACAAATGTTGCACAATACGCAACATTTGTGTGAAACAGCTACAACCGTCCCATGCGGCCGCAGGCGAATACGGCTTCCATCGGGTGAAACGTCCGGGTTGCATAGCAACCGCGTAACTCCTGTCATAGGTTGATGAACGACGCGCCTGAAGGTGCTCCTGTTTGAAAATATAGTATCTATTGTACCAACAGCGGTACGCGTGCGCAAGCGTTTCTGTGACCATCGCGATTGCTCTGGTTCGTGCCCGCGTGATTCGGTAGTTCTATAGAGACTGTCTGAGAAGATGATGCGCGGCGGTCCCACGGCATGCCGGGTGCCCTGATCCACCGGACAGCGCCCCCGGAGTCCCGGCTTCAGCCGGTTCCG
>CAKZQX010000717.1 GCA_937141995.1 uncultured Chloroflexaceae bacterium
GGAGGCGAAATTTCCTTTCGGGTCAGGGACCGCGTACGTTGTGAGTATGAGTAGCACCGTCGATCACATTCGCAACTTCTGCGCAATAAACCGGCAGTCCCAGCAGACCGGCGCAACCGGCGCATCCAGAAACTGCTCCGGCTCGATATCGAATGAAGCACAGTGAGTCATCCGGCAGGGCGTGTTGACAACGGGAATAAGCTCCCTGCTCGACTGCTGATCCGCCTGCGCCTGGGTATGCTGCTCAATATATTCGACACGCGTTGTAAGCTGTAGCATCAGAACCTCCTCTATAAATTATCGGGAACTGTTTCCTATCATTCTGTAGTGTGTCTCTAGCATACCCATAGCGTCTTAAAAAAGGATTGGACCGCCCCGGCAATATTCCAAATATCTTCCAAGGTTATCCCATCGTCCCAACCCCAGGTCGGTAAATGACAGGATTTACGCGGTGCGTATCCCAACGGGGCGTTTCACCCGATGGAAGCCCGATGCGCCTGCGACAGCATGGTACTTTTGTTTCTTTTTCACAAAACATTTGCACGAAGTGCAAATGTTTTGTGAAAAAGAATGAAATCTTCCACCCTGCCGGAGGCGATATCAACTTCCGGGTCAGGGACCGCGTAACTCCTGTAAACGACGCCGGCATGACATATGCAAAGACGGGGCAGAGGAGAAGTTGAGCAGAAAGTATTTCAATGATGACTGATACAACGCGCACAACCGGCAAGCTGCGCCGTCCACTCGATAACCGGGTCATTGCGGGTGTTTGTGCCGGCCTGGGTCGCCACTTCGACTTCGTGGGTCTGGCACGAACGGCGGTTTAGGTTATGCAAGTAAACTCATTTCTACTCATCGCCCAACTGGTAAATCTGTTCCTGTTGCTGATCATCATTCTCTGGCCGATTCTCAGTATCATCGCCCTGTTCGGATTACGTCAGCGTAGCCTTGCCGAAACACCCCGCGCGCTCTGGGCCATAACGATTGTGTTTGCACCGATTCTGGGGGTAGTCGCATTCTGGATTGTCCAGCCACAAGAACGGAGAATAGGATAGACCCGTGCCCAAGAAGATCAATGCGCTTGACCTGATCAACCGCCTGGGCGGGGCAGAGGCAGCCTTGCACGGGCAGGAGTTTATGGCTCCGCTGCTGCGGGATGGCCGCGCCCGGTTGCGGCTGCGCGGATTGATCTACGAACTACGCGTCACGGATGCGCGGCCGGGCTGGTGGTGTTGCCGCATCCGCGACACGCGCCACGCCGAGATTGTCACGGAGGCTATGCCCTGGCAGCGGGGTGACTACCTGGCGCTCTGGCCGGCGCTACGGCTGGTGCTGCTGGAGCCGTTGCGCGCCGGGGCATGGCTGGCGCTGCCCTTCAACCCGGCCGACGCACACCAGCGCTTTGGCCTCGCCGGGCCGCTGCCGGTCAACCTGGTCGAAGGCGGGCAGCCATTTGAGCGGATCATCGGGCGGGTGGAAGGTAGCACCATCTGGTACGATGATATTGACCAGCGGGCCGATCTGTCCACGGCGGAGGCGTTGCGAACCGCGCTTGCCGCCGAGCAGGAAACGCCGGATGTAGCGGGACTGGGCGCGGGGGAACAGGCCACCTACACCCTGCTGATCGAACAGACCATTGACCAGCGCGTCAACAGTATCGCGGCACGCACCGAGCGCCGTCTGCGCCACGCGTTGGAGATTGGCGGCGCGCAGTTGCTGGGGTACGAGCTGACGGACGAGGAACTGCGCGTGACCTGGCAGCGCAACGGCCGGCGGAGCGTGACGCTGGTCGGGACGGATCTTGGCGTTGTGTCGGCGGGTATCTGTCTGAGCGGTGAGGATGACCGCTTCGATCTGACCAGCATCGTCGGCGTTATCCAGGATGCGCCCGGCTTCGCCCGCTAAGACACAGCAGCGTGAGGCGCTCACGCCTCACGTTGCTACGCCTCTTTGCATTTTGGCCGCTTTGCGGTACACTTAGCGCAGACTCGAAAGCACCCAGTCATTCAGGAAAGGATTGTCCATGCGCTTTCTGATGATCCTCGTACTTATGGCGCTGGTGAGCGGATGCGGCCAGGTGACCGCCAACTCCGCCGCCTCGCAGGAGGCCCCCGATCTCCAGGCCTATCGTGACCCGGCGGTTATTCCCGTTCACCAGGATGCGGCGGCGATGCAAGTTGCCCAGGCAGCCGCGCCAACACCGACCGCTCCATCAGCCTGGAAAATTGCGCCCACAGCCGCACCCGCAACGGCTACCGCGCGCGCCCTACCACCCACGGCCGTATCCGAGCCAACCGCAACACCCACCCCGGAACCTCCGGCCGAGCCACCGCTGCTCGAGGGCGAACCCGCGCCGGTTCTGCGCGGCGAGATGGTTATGCGCACCTACAGCGTCGATTTTTACTACACGCGCGGTGGGCTCAACCCGGAAACCATTCGGGCACTAAGCCTCCCGGTGGAAGAGGCCATTCTCAGCGGTAGCAAGATGCTCGGTTCCTGGTTAGAGGGGCGGATCTCCATTAGCTTCGAGCCCCCGCAGACCGGGCCGTGTGCCATTCGTGGGTTGACCCTGTCCAACCAGCGGACCATTCACATGTACTACGAACCGGATGCCGATCCCAACCGCGTACTGGCAATTCTGGCACACGAGTTTGTCCACCAGTTGCAGCACGACTACTACGGCGTCCCGGACCATCTTGAGTCGGATGTCATTCTGCTGGAAGGCATGGCCGTCTGGGGCAGCAGTCCCTACTTCCTGGCCGCCAACGGGCAACCGCTCTACCATGTCAACTCGCGGCAGGCGCTGGCCGACGGTACGCTGCTCTCGCTGACGACCAATCTATCGGCTGACTGCCGTACAGGTACGCGGGTCAACATCTATGATCAGTGGGGCTCGTTTGTCGAGTATCTGCTGCTGACTTATGGGCGTGAGCAGTTCGATCAGGTCTACCGCGACTCGCGTGGGCGCCCGGCAGGCTCGGCGAACTACCAGGGTATCTATGGCAAAACGCTGCCGCAACTGGAAGCCGAGTGGATCGAGTGGCTGCAGAATAATCCGTAACATAACACGCGTTACGCGGTCGGTTCCAAACCAGGTATTCACCCGGGTAAACAACCCGGTTCGCCTCCGGCAGGGCGGAAGCGGATATGCTTTTTCACGAAGATGTGGCTCAAGGAGCCACATCTTCGTGAAAAAGATGAGAGAAGTACCATGCTGCCGCAGGCGAACCTGACGTTCAGGTCTGACACCTGGCTGGAATTGGCTACACCGCGTAACTTGTGTAACATAATCGACACAGGACAAAGGACGCATCGATCACTGTCACTGTTGATCGTTGCGTCCTTTGCCTTCACCCGCACAGCAATAGCAATGGAGCAGCTATGACAACCTTCTTTCTCCACGAGACCATCTACCGCGACCTGCACCCCGCCGCCAACCAACTGGTGACGATCTGTGGAACGGGAGCCCTGGGAGCGAACCTGGCCGAAACGCTGGCCCGCATGGGCCTGGGCCGCTTGCGCGTCATTGACCGCGACCGGATCGCGGCACACAACCTCTCGACACAGCCCTGGACGCAGCAGGATGTGGGCGCACCCAAGGCGCGCATACTGGCCAACGCGCTCTACCGGGCAGTGGGCGCGCGGGTGGAACCGCAGCATACCGAACTGACCCCGGCAAACGCGGCAACTCTGCTCAACGGGAGCCGCGTCGTGGTGGATGCGTTTGACAATCCGGCCGCCCGGCATGCCGTCGCCACCACCACCGCCGAGTTGGGCATTCCCTGCCTGCATAGTGCGCTGGGCAGCGCGGGGGACTATGGCTGTGGTTTATGGGATGCAGCGTATGTCACAAACAGCACGGGAGATACAGAAGAAGACACATGCGACTATCCCCTGACACGCCCACTGGTACTACTGGTTGTGGCAGCGGCGGCCGAGGTACTAGTCGAGCATCTGCGCGACGGTAGCCGACACGGCTTCGAGGTAACGCTACGTGATCTGCAAATGGGAATGCTTAAGTATGCGGAGGACTAAATCTTCTCGTTGCGTTTCACCTGCTCAAACAGGTTGGTTGTCTCCGGTAGCGGTTCGATACCGAGGTCATCATTGAGCGCCTGCACACAGCGGGCATAACTGCGCATCGCCTGGGAGCGACTGCCTCCCCGCGCATAGGCGCGCATCAACACCTGGTAAGCTTCTTCATAACAGCGGTCGCGCTTCAACACCAACTCACACATATGCACCGCCTGCTCCGTATCGCCCATATCGACCAGACGCGTAGCCAGCATTGTCGCCGTAGCCAGAAAGCGCGCCAGCAACCGCTCACGCTCCTCCAGTGTCCAGGGATCATACAGCGACTCGGCCAGATAATCCCCCCGGTAAATCTGCACAGCGATCTGGCTGTTGCGCACCGCAAACTCCACATCCGTCTGGAGAATACCGGACGTTCGCAACTCAAACTCATCGACATCGATCCAGCAGCCATACGACGGCGCAAAGCTATAGGCCAGACCCTGGCGGCGAATGAAGAAGGGCGCCGTCCGTGGAGGTCGCAACGGCTCCAGCGCCGCATTCAGCGCATTCAATGTCACCTTAAACTGTCGCTCGGCCGCATCAAGATCGCTATCCGGCCAGAGCCAGGCACAGATCTGCTCCCGCTGCAACCAGCGGCCCCGATAGGTCAGCAACAGTTGGAAGAGTTGCCGGGCCTTCTCCCGCTGCCACTCGCGTGCCTGAATTTCGTGCCGTCCCCGCCAGACGCGGAAATTCCCCAGCATCTGCACACGCAGCGTATAACCCGGATGATAATCATCAACCGCTTCATCGCCGGCAATCGAGGGAAACGCCTGACGCAACAACTGCTGGGCAAAATCGCTATGTTCCTTCAAGGTACGCGCACGGAGGAGCAGGGGCACCAGCATCGCCATATCACGGGGACCAAACAGCGTTAACGCCACCAGCAACCCGACATAGCTATGCTGCTTGACCATATGCAGCAACTCGTCAACCTGTCGGGTCGCCGGCTCATTTTCACCTGCATGGAGGTGCCATAGCGCACGCCAGAGCATCACAACCGCCCGCCCATAGCTATCACCACCACGCGTAAAGCGTTGCTGTGCCTGCTCCAGCCAACCAAGTGATTGCCGGTCATTCATGGAAGCCGCCGCGCCACCAAGCGCCAGCCAGATCAATGCTGCCGTCCACTCATCACCAGCAGTTTCCGCCATATGTAGCCCCTCGCGCGCCGCAACTTCCGCCGCACCAAGATCGCCACTATGGCCTTGCAACAGGGTCAACCCCAGGTAAATCTCAGCTTTGGCCCGGGTCACCCCGGTTGTCTGCGCCAACGCCAGTGCCTCGCGGTAGTGCTGGCCGGCTGCCGCCATATCCAGCGGGGCAATCACCTGATAGGCATGCGCGGTACGCATATGCGCAATCGCCTCAGTCAAAGGTGAGCCGCTCTGCTGCGACTCCAGCAAGCCGCGCCGCGCCATGGCCAGCGCACGCGCACCATTGCCCAGCATTGCATAGATCAACGCCAGCAACAGCAGCGGCTCGCGATGGGCAACAAACGTGGTGACACGCTGATCCGGCAGATCCTGTGGTTCTAATCCAAGCAAACCCTCAAGCAACTTCCGCGACTCGTCCAGACGACCACTGCGCAGGAGCAGTCGGGGAGAAATCGAGGTTGCCGGACTGGGCACCGAGGCACGGGGGTCAGGGGATGCCGGGAAAGAAAGCTCAGTTCCCGACTCATCC
>CAKZQX010000718.1 GCA_937141995.1 uncultured Chloroflexaceae bacterium
ACATTACGGAGCGCAAACGGGCTGAGACGGACCTGGAGCAGGAACGCGCACTGCTCACCCAGCGGGTTGCAGAACGAACGGCCGAACTTAGCGCCGCAAATGCAGCTCTGGCGCGCGCCGTCCGGCTGAAAGACGAGTTTCTGGCAAATATGAGCCACGAACTGCGTACACCGCTGCATGCCGTTCTAGGACAGGCCGAAGTGCTCGCCGAGGAGATTTACGGCTCGTTGACGACTGAACAGCATAAGTCCGTTCAGATGATTGAGCAGAGCGGACGCCACCTGCTGAGTGTGATTAACGATATACTGGATCTGGCAAAAATTGAGGCCGGGAAAATCGAACTGGATATCCAGCCGATTGCGCTGGCTACCTGTTGTCAAACCAGTTTACAGTTTATCAAACAGATTGCACAGAAGAAAAATATCAAGATCTCGTTCAGTATGGATCATACCGTCGAGATGATCTATGCTGATGGTCGTCGCCTGAAACAAATCCTGGTCAACCTGTTGAGCAATGCGGTCAAGTTCACGCCGGAGAACGGCGCAATCGGGCTGGAAGTGCAGGCCGATCCGGAACAGGAGGTGGTCGCGCTTTCCGTCTGGGATACCGGCATCGGCATCTCGCCCCAAAAGATGGATCGCCTGTTTCAACCCTTCGTTCAGGTCGATAGTGGCCTGGCGCGTAAGCATGAAGGTACCGGCCTGGGCCTCTACCTGGTCCACCGCCTGATCGATATGCATGGCGGGAATGTCTCCCTGGAGAGCAGCGAGGGTCAGGGCAGCCGCTTCACCATTATGCTACCCTGGTGTACCTATCTGCCGGACGCTAACCTGAAAGAGGGGGAAGTTCCCATACCGGCCCCGCCGGCCGTCCCACCACTGCCGCGCCCGCAGCCGGTAACAATCCTGGTGGCGGAAGATAACGAGTCAAGCATTACCCTGCTGCTCGACTACTTCAGCAGTGTGGGATATCGGGTCACTATTGCGCGCAACGGCATTGAGGCAATCGAGCGGGCACGCGAAAAACGCCCGGATATCATCCTGATGGATATTCAGATGCCGGAGATGGATGGGTTGGAGGCAACCCGGCATATTCGGGGCGATACAACGCTGGCTACGGTGCCGATTATTGCGCTTACGGCGCTGACAATGCCCGGCGACCAGGAACGCTGTCTGGAGGCCGGGATCAATGCGTATGTGAGCAAGCCGTTTAACCTGGGGCGACTTGTCCAGATGATCGAAGCGCTGTTGCCCCCGAAAGAGTCACACGAGGAGTAATGCACACTATGCTGCCACCGGAACAGATACCGGCCATCCCGAAAGAACTGGATATTCTGCCGCTCTTCGGTACCGTGGTCTACCCACGCACAGTTGTTCCGCTGGCGGTGGGGCAACCCGCTGCGGTGCGCCTGCTTGACACACCAACCGGTGGGGCGCGTCTGGTGGGACTGGTGACCCTCCGGGCCGAGGAGCGCCGCCCGGAGCCGTTACAACCCGCCGACTGTTTCACCATTGGCACGGCCGCGCTGGTACATCGCCTGCTGCGCCTGCCCGACGGCACCCTGCGCGTGGCGATCCAGGGGTTGGAACGGGTTGAACTGGTCACATATAGCCAGACGCAGCCCGGTTTGCGGGCAACCGTGCGCCCCCTGGTTGAGCCTGCAGACATCCCCGACCAGCGAACGATCAATCTGGTGCGTTCGCTGGTGACACACACGCAGCAACTGGCCCGCACCATTCCAAATTTTAGTGAAGAAATGCTGGATCAGATCTGCAACGAAACCGATCCCCACCGCCTGGCCTACCTGGTCGCAACGGCAACCCTGATGCGGCGCACGGTTGCCGAACGCCAGCAGGTGCTTGAACTGCCCGACACGCGCAGCCGTCTGGAGCAACTCAACGCGATGCTGACAGTTGATCTACAAATGTTGCACTCCAGGCGGGTTGCGCCGTTCGGGCCACCGGCAGAAACACAGACGACTCCTTCAGAACCGCCGGATGTCACGAATGGTCAACCAGCGCCAGGAGCACCCGCGATACCAGTCAACCCACCATCCGCGGCCATGGAACCGGGTGTTCCTATGCATTCCGGCAGCATACACGCGCTCCGCTGGACACCAACGGGGGGGGAGTGTATCACGCTCGAGGCGGTGCAGATGCATGGCCGGCGCACCCTGCTGTTGACGGGGCAGCGGGATGAGCGCACGCTTGACAGCGCGCAGGTAGCGCTCTCCTGGATCCGGTCTGAAGCCGAAAAGCTGGGCCTGCCACGGGACTTTTATGACCAGATCGATCTGCATATCCACATTCCGCCGGGCAGCGCACCGGACGACACCTGTGCGATAGGGGTCGCCATTGCTGCCACACTGGTGTCACTCTTAACCGGACGCCGCGCCATCACCGGGGTAGC
>CAKZQX010000719.1 GCA_937141995.1 uncultured Chloroflexaceae bacterium
CGGGAAAGTCGCCCGTCAGGTGCTTGCCGGCGGGAGTGAAGACCGGGTGAATATGTAGAGACAGGAATTTTCTTCATAGATCGGTGGCAAGTCCTGCGTACGCAGGAGAATTGCCGGGTTATGATTGACTGCGCGTGTCAGGCTGTCCCATAACCGGGTTTGCAGGCGGGTCACTGTAAAGAGTGAGTCATAGACCGAGTAATCTGCCAGAAATCGTTCAATCGCCTGCGTGATTGTCTCCGTGCTTAGAAGTGGGTTCGTACTATGCGTCTGCACATAAACGTCGGCCTCAACCTGAGCAACATCATGCAGAAGGATATCATTCGTTGGCATGGTATCAGCACGCAGATGTTCCGGTCGTTCTAATAGACAAACCTCTGGAAAATGTTGCGCTATATCGTCTTTCAACACCGGACTGTCTGTGTCAATCACCACAGTCGTAATGAGCGGGCAGGCCAGCAGGCTGCGAACAATATAGTGATAGAGAGGACGACCTGCCAGGGAACGATAGTTTTTACCCGGCACGCGTTTGCTCGTGTGGCGCATCGGCACCAGGGCTGCAATACGTCTACTGCTACTTGATAATGTGGGTGACATATTTTTTCATGGCTCAGAAACCTCTATGACAATGACCGTAGCAGAGCGCGGGCTGGCGCACCATCGGCTCCGACCAGTTTGAGCGGCAGACAGAGCAGTTCATACACACCCGGTGTGACATTTGAAAGATTTAAACCTTCGACAATGACGACCTCAGCCTGCAGGAGGATCTGATGTGTCAGCGGACCATCGTGGTAACGTTGGATTGACAGGTAATCAATGCCGATCAGCCTGATGCCACGATCAACCACCCACTGTGCAGCAGCGCTATTGAGAGCAACATAATCTTCGCAGAACGCACCCGCGTCCTGCGCCCACCACTCCGAATTGCGGGTGCGCAGCAGAAGCCGACTAACATCTGCCGGAAGCTGCACGCTATCCAGCACTGCGGCGGTAATTGTATGCAACTCTGGCAAATGGACAACATAAGCCGGACCAATGAGCACATCCAGATCCAATTGCTCAATCGTGTTTCTGTCCTGCATAAAATGAAAAGGCGCATCGACGTGGGTACCGACATGCACCCCACAGGACATCTGCGAGACATTGGCTACACTGCCGTCTTCAATACGCTGGACGCGCTCGACGCGTAGCGCCGGATCACCGGGCCAGATTGGAGTATTTCCGTGAAGTGGCAGTGAAATATCAATCAATTTGCTCATCGAGCCAGTTTTTCCACTGATAAGCGAGCATAATCAATGTGCTGTTCCGTAATCTTTTCTGCCGTAAGCGTCAGTTTGTGGCCTGGGAGGTTGGGATAATAAAACGTACGCTTGAGTTGACTGCTAAGGGAATTGTTGCCGGAGCACACGCCGGATTGCGGCGTTGGCATTATTGCAGAAAGGATGCTCCTGCTTCAAACAAGACCGTGCCGGAAACCAGCGCGCAAAAATCTGTTGCTCCGAGTACGTGCGTTTGCTCATTCCCGCGCTGCCGCCCATAGACCAGTGCCATGTCCGGATCGGCGAAGGGCGCCAGCAGTTGCTCCAACCAGTCTTTGTAGATCGGATAGACATGGGCGCTGGCTATAACAATGAACTCACCGCTGGCAGCACTGCAACCCAGGTGAGCGACCGTCCGAAGGAAACCTGCTCCGGCTCAATCGACAGAATCCGCACCGGGTAGCGCGCCGCAGTTGCGAGCGTGGCATCAGTCGAACCTGAGTCCACCAGGATGATCTCAACATCACGCAGGGTCTCCTGCATAATGCCGCTTAACAGGCGCCCAATATGTTCTTCTTCGTTGTAGCAGCGGATGACTATAGATACGGGCATATGACTCTATGAAAAGCGACTTGAATGCTGCAACATATATTGACGTAATCGCTGAACCGCAATACGGCGGACGGATGCGGTTTTCCAGAATAGCGGTGGCAACAGTAGTTGAGCTATTCGATTTCTTCTGGAAGGAAAGATTCTGGAGTCCAGGACTTTCTGGATGGTTGATCTATTGGATTCTGTCAGATCTGGCAACTCAGGCAGTAGGCGAGATGTTTTCTGTTGCAGATCTAGTGGATAGTTGAGCAAATCCAGCAGTTGACCAGATACTTTCACTACCTGTTTCTGCTGAGTTCTGGTGAGTGTATTGGCCCATCCTCCGGCTTTTCCTTGTCGCACATGACATGGATTTCGTGCTTTCATTGCATCGAAAGCAACGTTTTGTCTAATACGTTCTATCTCTTCTGTATCTAGTTGAATATCCAGATATCCAAGCAGATTGCACAATTCATTATCAAAATCAGCAAGTAAGCGTTCATAAAACACAAAGTAGATATTGAGTTGCCCCTTATTAAGCAAATGGTTGCCAACATGTTGTACCCAATATTCAGTCATTCCCGGCAAATTTTTGGCGAGAAAAGTCTCAAAATCAGGTTCATTATGCGGAATGAATCTGCGCGAATACGGCGTAAAGGCAAATTTCGCCATTGAGATAGCAACATCTCGCGGATCACGGATGATATACACAATTTTATCAAAATGAGGGAGAACCTGTCTGCTTTTTGAACATATCGGAGAGTGTGTCCAGACATGACGACATTGATCAAGGTATGTTGCAATATCATCAATTGGATACCGAAAGATAGTACTTATCCGATAATAACACCCTTGTTCAGTGATATCGAGGACATCGATGTTTGCCTGCTCATCATGGCTTAGCGGCCATGTTTTTGCGATTTCTCGTATCGGATGTGATTGAATAAAGCTTCTTTGCGCAATAGAAGCACTATCCAGGGAATTTTTTAAAATACGGTAGAGCCAATAGTTGCCCCTTTTAGCTACACCAGACTGCAGAACTACCATTGATTAGCCCTATCTATACCTTTATAAACACACAGATCACTTTAGTAAATTATTTCGTGCCATACAGACAAAAAGTGCTGCAAGTTTAGTTACATTTGCTAGTTTTCCTGCGAAAAATTACATGTTCCTGACCATCTCTCAAAGCGTAATATTGCTGTTCATATCCTGCATTCTCCAGGATCTGAATACAATCGTTTGAAGATGAGCCGAATCCCGACAAAAATGAAGGGTGCAACTCAATAAAGATGCACCGGGGTGAATAAGAACTATTTAACAATTGCTGCATACCTCGTAAAGCCAGGATCTCTGCTCCTTCAATATCTAATTTAACTAATGCAGGCTTTGGAATACGGTTATCTGCTATGGCGTTATCAATACAGTCCGTTTCGACCACCACAGAACCACGCTTACCAACAAGCCTCAGGCTTGGCGATAAACCTTGCACACCATCGGTATAAAGTATCTCGGTTCCTCGTCTATCCGAGACCGCCCAAGATACTACTTGAATGTGCGTTTCGAGCCTGTTTAAAGCAATATTTTTGATCAATCGTTTGCGATATGCAGGATCAGGCTCAAATGCAACCACTTCTTTTGCTCCCAGGAGTACCGTATGCAGTGTATAAAGTCCAACACAGCTACCTATATCAAAAACGATATCGCCGGGTCTCACTTCTGCCAGAAAAAGGCGCACAAAATCTTCTTCTTCACCCAGTCTCTCAACTCTTACGCTCTCTATAGGACCAGTAATCTCGAATTGGCAACCTCTAGATGTAAATTGGGTTAGTCTCACACAGTAAGGATACTTTTTAGTGCGGTTCAGTTTTCTTCGCAAACCACGGTATATAGACAACAGCTGTGGAGGCAGAAGTTTTTTGGTAAATTTCTTC
>CAKZQX010000720.1 GCA_937141995.1 uncultured Chloroflexaceae bacterium
TTTTATGTCCAGGCCCGCCGGGGCAACCGTGTGATCTCGCTCCTGGCCGAAAAAGAGCAGGTGCGTGCTCTGGCCGAAGCGATTGCCCAGTTGCTCGACGATCTGGCCGAGAAGAATCCCGGTCTCTCAACGACCGATGACATCCTTGTCACCAACATGAGCCTGGAAGAGCCGCTGGAGCCGGAGTTTCGGATCGGGCAGATGGGCCTGGGTTATGATAACGACCGCGATATGGTTGTCCTGGTAATCCAGGGAATGACCGAGGAGACGAGTGAAGACACGGCAACGGCGCGCTTTTCGGCGACGCGCATGCAGATGCGGGCGTTGAGTGTCCATGCGGCCCATGTTGTCGCTGCCGGTCGCCCGATCTGTGGGAACTGTGGTCGCCCAATTGATCCGAGCGGTCACTTCTGTCCCCAGCGCAACGGTCATGGCCCGGTTGTGGAATGACCGATGACGCGCGTAGGTGAGATACAACGTTATTCGTACTTTATCCTAAATAGAACATAGGCCTATGGATGCCAACGGGTCGCAGTCAAATGAGATTGACCTCGACACCATACTCGAACTGCTGACAAAAGGTCGCCTGGAAGTCGAAGGTATGCTGCCCTACAGCAGCAACTACACGTTGCTCACGCGCGTTGAGCAGGACGACCTCCAGGCGTTGGCGGTCTACAAGCCCTGCCGGGGCGAGCGCCCCCTGTGGGATTTTCCGCGCGGCACGTTGTACCAGCGTGAAGTGGCGGCCTACCTGATTAGCGAAGCGCTCGACTTTGACCTGGTTCCGCCGACCGTTCCACGCGAAGGTCCATACGGCATTGGTGCGCTGCAACTCTTTATCGACCACGACGAGGAAGCGCATCTCTTCACCATGCAGCAAGAGGGTGGCTTTGAGGAAGCCATCCTGCAACTGGCCGCCTTTGACTGCCTGATTAACAATGCTGACCGCAAGAGTGGGCACTGCCTCAAGGGGCGCGATGGGCGGCTCTGGGCCATTGACCATGGGATCAGCTTTCACCACGAGTATAAGCTGCGTACGGTGCTGTGGGATTTTGTGGGGCAACCCTTTTCCGCTGATGTCGCAGCGGCACTCAACCGCTTGAAGACGCGGCTGGATCAGCAGGACAGCATTGCGCAGACGCTCGCCGGGTTGCTGAACTCGGGCGAAATGCGCGCGTTGCGGCGGCGACTCAATAACCTGGTCAGCACGGGGGTTTACCCTGCGCCGGGGCCAGGGCCGAATATTCCCTGGCCGCCGGTTTAGGATCAGGCCAGACGTTACGCGCGTACTACTCCGGCTGATCGGGATCGATGCCCAGTGCCCGTAGTCGGGCCGCCAGGTACGCGGCGCGTTCCTCTGCCGTTTGTGCGCGCTGCTGCTCGCGCTCCGCCCGCTGGTGTTCCTGCTCCGCCCGCTCTGCGCCGGTTGGAAGCAGATTGCCCTGCGTGTCCCACCAGCGCAGCCAGGGCAGTTCCATCTCCTGGTAGACTCCCTGCCGGATACCCAGCGCAACCTCCATCGGTTCGATCAGATAGTGCCCGCGCTCATTCGGGGCCAGCGCCTGATACTGACCTCCCACCAGATGGTATACCTCTACCCGGCCCGGATTAACCTCGTAAATCGCATAAAACGGCACGCGAATACCCTGCTCATACACCCAGAATTTGCCCGTAACCGGCGTCCGATCACGCTCTTCCTCGCCGTTGCCGGAGACAAACTCAATGACGATCAGTGGTGCCACATACTCCTGCCATAACACGTACGAGCGCCGCATTTTGCCTTCAAGCAGGGGCGGCACGCCGGGCACATAAAACCAGTCCGGAGCGACGGCTCCACGCTCGAACGGCTCAATGAGCCGCCAGTAGATCCCGCTATCCTGCCCGATGCAGTAGTGCCCATCGGGATGCAGGCGTTGCAAAACCGGCCGGATAGAATCGGTGAGCAGAATGCTCTGCGGATGTTCGTGAAAACTTTGCGCAAAGTTACCATCCGAGTCAGGTAACTGAGTATGATCAGGTAATTTACCACCAAATGTCGCAATGATTGCCTCGGTTTGCGGGGTCAGATCTAGCATTGGTCTCCTCCCCACGTCATACAGCCACTCACGCTGAGGTCATGATACCATTACTTGCACGTTTGCAGCAGTTGACCTATTCGGCAGCGCCCGGCGTGCAGTTGTATGAATTTTCAGAAATAGTCCGGATATGAATGACCGGGAGTCCCGGCTTTAGCCGGTGAATACCTGCCGGGGCAGCGGCATACGACCAGGAACGCCTGATCCGGCTGAAGCCGGGACTCCTGCTGTAGGGTGCATTCTATGCACCATTCTTCATTCGGCAGCGCCCGACCTGTAATTGTGACTCTGGCACGACAGCCGCGCCGGGTGCAGCATACGACCAGGAACGCCTGATCCGGCTGAAGCCGGGACTCCGGTTCAGCCGGGACTCCTGCCGTAGGGTGCATTCTATGCACCATTCTTCATTCGGCAGCGCCCGACCTGTCACCGTGACTCTGGTACGGCAACCGCGCCGGGTATGGTACAATCGCCGCTACAGACAGGCCTATCCCATATTGTCGGAAAGCAACCTTCTCGCGGAAAGAGTAGATCTGCTATGATTGCGCTTGATGATCTGTGTGCCGTCGGCGGCCAGGTGCAGGGTCGCATTCAGGCCACACATTTTGCCGATTTCTCCTACGACTCGCGGCTGACCCGCCCGGGGGAACTCTTTCTGGCGCTGCGGACGCCGCGTGCCGATGGACATGACTATATTCCCGCAGCCCTGGCCGCCGGAGCCACGGGGGTGATCTGCACCTGGCCCCCACGCAGTGCCGAAGCCGCCACCGTCATTCTGGCCGATGATCCACAGGCGCTGGTGCAGCGCTGGGCCGCGCGGCGGTTACGGCAGGTTGCGCCCCAGGTGATCGCTGTCACCGGGAGCGTCGGCAAGACCTCGACCCGGCACGCTATTGCCACGCTGCTGGCAGCGCAGCAGTTGACCTTTCAGAGCCGCCAGAGTTTTAACTCGCTGCTGGGTCTCCCTATCGCGCTCACGCGCCTGCGTGACGACCAGCGCTATGCGGTGCTGGAGTTTGGCAGTGACCGCTTTGGCGAAATTGCGCAACTGGCCGCTCTCTTTCCACCGCAGATTGCCGTCGTGACGAATGTTGCCGACGCCCACCTGCGGGCATTCGGATCGTTGGAGGGGGTGGCCCGCGAGCAGGCCACGCTGGTCGCCGCCCTGCCCGCCGATGGATGGGCGATCCTCAACGGTGATGATCCGCTGGTGCGCGCAATGGGCACCCGGACCCGGGCGAACCGGCTGACGTTTGGCACCGGCCCGGACTGCGATCTGCGCGCCGATGCGGTCAGTCTGGCGCAGCAGGGGACGCGCCTGCGCCTGCACTGGCTGGAGCAGACCGTTGCGGCAACGACACCGCTCCTGGGCATGCCCGCTGTCTACACGGCACTGGCGGCAGTGAGCGTTGCGCTGGCGTGTGGCATACCACTGGAGGAAGCCGCCCGCCAACTGGAGCGGATCACGCCGGTTGCGGGGCGGCTCCACCCGCTGCCCGCCCGGCAAAACGCTACCCTGCTGGATGACACCTTTAGCGCCGGCATGCCCTCGCTGCGGGCAGCCCTCCAGACCCTGGAAGCATTACCTGCACAGCGGCGAATTGTCATCCTGGGGGAGATCAATGACCTGGGGCGCGATCCGGCGGCCGCCTGCGAGGAGATTGGCGTACACGCCGGGAGCGTGGCGGATCATCTGATCTGTCGGGGTGACTGGGGCACAAAAATTGTTCAGGCGGCCCGCCGGGTAAACACCTCGCTGCGGACGGATATTGTTCATACCGCCGCCGCTACCTTGCAGGCGCTCCCGACCGACCTGCAAGACGGTGATCTGCTGCTGATCAAGGGAAGCACTGAGGCACGGATGGAGCGCATCACGGCGGACCTGCTGGCCCCGCATATTTCGGCAGACCGGGTGCTGGTGCGCCATGAACCCGGCTGGCAGACCGTTCACATTGGTGCGCCGGATCGTCCAACCTGGGCCCGGATCGACCTGGATGCGATTGCACACAACATCCGGCGGTTGCGCGCGATTGCCGGAGTACCAGTGATGGTGGTACTTAAGGCCGATGCCTACGGGCATGGGGCGGTGCGGGTGGCACGCACCGCCCTCGCAAATGGCGCAACCGCGCTGGCAGTTGCCACGCTGGGTGAAGCACGCACGCTACGCCAGGCCGATATTACCGCGCCGATCCTGGTGTTGGGCTACACACCACCCTGGCAGGCGCGTGAGGCCGTCTGGCTCGATGTCACCTGCACCGTCTTTGACCATGATGTGGCACGCGCCTTCGCGGATGCGGCCCGCGCCCTGGAGCGCCCGGCGGAGGTACATGTCAAGGTAGACACCGGAATGGCGCGGCTGGGGTTGCAACTTGATCAGGCCGGGGCTTTTTTGCAGAGTTTGCACGACGAGAATAGATCGGGACAGCCCTACCACGGACTACACATCACGGGGCTCTACACCCACTTTGCCACGGCCGACAGCGCCGACGAGACCTTTGCCCGCCGGCAGCTTGAGCGCTTCACGGGAATTCTGGCCGAAATTACCGCCACCGGATTGCGCCCGCCACTGGTGCATGCGGCCAACAGCGCGGCACTGCTGCGCTTCCCGGACGCTCGCTGCGATATGGTGCGGCCCGGCATTGCCTGCTATGGCCTGCCACCCTCAGTGGAAACGCCGCTCCCGGCCGACTTCCGTCCGGCGCTCTCGTTCCACTCGGAGGTGGCCCAGGTGAAACCGCTCCCGCCGGGGACGCCGCTCTCCTACGGCGGCACCTTTGTGACGCAACGGCCCTCGCGGATTGCGACCATTCCGGTGGGCTATGCCGATGGTCTGCGCCGCTCACCGGCCTGGCGGGAGGTGCTGGTGCGCGGGCAGCGCGCACCGATTGTCGGGCGCATCTGCATGGACTACGCGCTAATTGATGTCACTGATATCGACGGTGTGAAGCGGGGTGACGCGGTGGTGTTGATCGGCGCGCAGGGCGACGACCAGATTAGCGCCGATGAGGTAGCGGGCTGGATGGGCACGATTAACTACGAGGTTGTGACAACCATCCTGCCCCGCGTCCCGCGTGAGGTAGAAGCTTGATAAAGAACAAAGAACAAAGGAACAGAGAACAAACGAGATAAACAAATCAGTCAATGTTCTTTCTGTTCTTTGTTCTTTGTTCCTTTGTTCTCGGCTAGTCAACCCCCAGATAGGCCTTCTGAACGGTTTCGTTTTCTTGCAGATTGCGGGCGGAGTCTTCTAGGACAATCTCGCCGGACTGGAGCACATAGCCGCGATGCGCGATGCTCAATGACATCAGGGCGTTCTGCTCCACCAGCAGAATGGTTGTTCCCTGTCGGTTGATATCCTGGATAATCTCGAAAATCTGCTCAACGATGACCGGCGCAAGGCCCATACTCGGCTCGTCGAGCAGCAGCACCCGTGGCCGGGACATCAAAGCCCGTCCGATTGCCAACATCTGCTGCTCGCCGCCGGAGAGCGTCCCCCCCTTCTGGCGGATGCGCTCACGCAACCGGGGAAACATCGTCAGCACACGATCCAGATCGTCCTCGAATTCCGGGCTGTAGGCGCTATGGATGTAGGCTCCCAGTTCCAGGTTCTCCATCACCGACAGGTTGGGGAAAATCCGCCGACCCTCGGGCGAGTGGGAGATGCCCATATGGACAATATCATGTGGCGGGACACGGTCAATCCGTTTGCCGGCCAGCATGACCTGCCCGTGGCGTGGCGTCAACAGGCCGGAGATGGTACGCAGGGTGGTACTCTTCCCGGCCCCATTCGAGCCGATCAGGGTGACAATCTCACCCTGTTCGACGGTGACAGATATGCCTTTCAGAGCGTGAATATGCCCATAGTAGGTATGGACGTTGTTTAACTCAAGCAGGGCCATTGCTGTTGTTCCGTATTCTGTAATCCGTATGCCGTATCGCGTATTCTGTAGTCCGTAGTCTGTAACCCCTAACCCCAATACCTTTGAAATAACCGGACTTACGCGGTTGAGATCCAAACCGGACGTTTGACCCGATGCGAGCCAGACTCGCCTGCGGCAGCATGGTACATGTTGATCTTTTTTCACAAAAAATTTGCATACGGTGCAAATTTTTTGTGAAAAAAGAAGGTTTCTTCCGCCCTGCCGGAGGCGGAATCTCCTGTCGGGTCAACGACCGCATACGTCGTATTATTTGAAAGGTATTGCCCCCAACCCCTAACCCGTATACATTACTGACTGCGGAGTTCCGGGTCGGGCCGTCCGACCTCGGCGGGTGGATCGGGCGGGTGGGACGGTGCCGCCGACTTGGAACTCTCGGCCGCACCCTTGCCCAGGTAGGCTTCGATCACATGGGGGTTGGCGCGGATCTCCTCCGGCCCACCTTCGGCGATTTTTGTTCCGTAGTCGATGACCGAGATCCGCTCGGAGATACTCATCACCACCCGCATATCATGCTCGATCAGCACCACCGTGACGCCCAGATCGTCGCGCAGGTTTTGAATAATTTTCGTTGCAGAAGCCGTCTCATGCGGGTTCATCCCCGCCGTTGGTTCATCCAGCAGGATCATCTTAGGATTTGCGCCAAGTGCCCGGGCAATCTCAAGCCGCCGCTGATCGCCGTAGGGCAGATTTTTGGCTAACTCATCACGTTTGTTATCGAGGTTGACAAACGCCAGCAGATGCCGCGCCCGCTCAATCGCCTCGCGCTCCTCATGCTTCATGCCGGGCGTTCGCAGGATAATTGACCAGAACGGTGCCCGGATACGACTATGCATACCGACCAGCACATTCTCCAGCACCGTCATGTTGTGGAACAGCCGAATATTCTGGAAGGTGCGGCAGATCCCCCGCGCGGTAATCTGATCGGGGCGCAGGTTGACCAGCGGATGCCCATCAAAGATAATCTTGCCCCGGTCCGGTTTGTAAATCCCGGTCAGTACATTAAAAAATGTCGTCTTGCCCGCGCCATTTGGCCCGATGACACTGATAATGCTGCCCGGCTCAATCGTCAGCGTGACATCGTTGACCGCCACCAGGCCCCCAAACTGCTTGGTAATATTTTTTGCCTCAAGTAGTGCCACGACCCTCCGGCCTTTCACGTTTGTATATCTACATCGGGTTCGGTTACGTCGGCCTGCTGCTGTTCGGACTCTAGCAGGGTATCAGGCATGGCCGACTCATCCTGCCCGTGCAACTCCTGGCGGCGGCGATCCTCCGGCAGCAGTCCCTCCGGGCGGAACACCGTCATCAGGATCAGCAGCATCCCGAAGAGCATCCGCTGGTACTGCGTCGGATCCAGCCAGGAGGGCACATCCAGTACGCTCAGTTCACGCGCCACGCGGGGGAGCAACTGCAAGTTGAGCAGCGTTACCAGCGTGGCCCCCAGGACAGCCCCCGGAATACTGCCCATCCCGCCCAGAATGACCATTGCCAGGATGTTGATCGAGCGGATGAGGTCAAAGGTGGGCGGGTTAATAAACAACTGCTTGGACGCAAAAATCACGCCCATTGTCCCGGCAAATGATGCGCCGACGGCAAACGCCAGCAACTTCATGCGCACCAGCGGCACGCCCATCGCAATCGCGGCGGTTTCATCCTCGCGGATCGAAGCCCAGGCCCGCCCGATGCGCGAGTTGTTCAGCCGGTAGACCACCACAATCATCACCACCACCACCACCAGCACCAGAAAATAGAAGTAGAGTTGGTAGAGCTGGCTGCGGTCCAGCGGCACCCCAAGTGCCTGCACCCAGGGCTCAAAAAAGAGCGGCGGTCGGCCAATCGACTTGATACCCTGCGCGCCGTTGGTAATATTAACCGGACGGTCCAGGTTGGTCGCCAGCACGCGAATCACCTCGCCAAAGCCCAGCGTCACAATTGCCAGGTAGTCCCCCCGCAGCCGCAAGACCGGCAGTCCCAGCAGCACCCCGGTGAATCCGCCGACAATTAATCCCAGGAAGAGAAAAATAAAGAACCACTCCGGCGCCAGCGGAAAAGAATCCGCCAGCCGGGGGATGATATTCGCAGCCTGATCCGTACTAAAAATCGCCCAGAGATATGCACCAACCGCATAAAATGCCACATACCCCAGATCCAGCAGACCGGCCATGCCCACAACAATATTTAACCCCAGCGCCAGCACCACAAACATACCGACCTGCGTCGCCACATCCATATAAAAAGGATTGAGCGTGCCAAAGTAAGGCATTGCTATGCCCAGCAGGGCAATTGCCATCACCAGCTTGTAGCCGGCCGCCAGCGGCACCTTGTACAGCGTCAGCATAACGCCCAGGAACAGAACAAACAGGATATCGGTGCGCAGGCTGGTTGCCGGATCAATCAGCAGCAACGTGGTGACAATCAGGGCATAGGCCGTAACCAGCAGGTAAGGTATCATCCCACGCCCGGCCTCCGCCCGAAGCATATTCAGGAAACCTTCCGGGTTGCTCGGCTGTGTATCTGTTCTTGCCATAGCGCTTACACCTTCTGCGTTGTTGCTTCGCCTAGAAGACCGGATGGGCGGAAGATTAAGATAAAGATCAAAATGCTAAACGCGGCAATATCGGCATAGTTTGCCCCGGCGAACGCACCCTCGGTGAAGAGCGAGAGATAGGACGCAACAAAGGCCTCCAGGAAACCCAGAACAATCCCGCCAACCATGGCACCGGTAATATTGCCAATCCCACCCAGCACGGCGGCGGTAAAGGCTTTCAGACCCGGCAGGAAGCCGATGTAGGGATTAATCGTGCCGAAACGGATGCCAAACAGCACCCCCGCCGCGCCGCCCAGCGCGCCGCCGATAAGAAAGGTTAGCGCGATAATCCGGTTGACATTGATCCCCATCAGACTGGCGGTGGGGCGATCCTGCGCAACCGCCCGGATCGCCTTGCCCAGTTTTGTCACGTTCACCAGGTAGTTCAGCCCGATAAGCATAATTGTCGCCGAGACAATAAAGATTAGCGCGCGACTGTCGATGCTCACAACCGCCAGGCGCTCACCAACAATCGGTATCTCGGCAATTTGTAGTGGATCTCCAAAATCCGGTGTTTGCACACGCACATTAAAGCCCAGTCCGGTTGCCAGCGCAATCATGCGCATAAAATCTTGCAGAAAGAGCGAGGCTCCGATGGCCGAGATCAACGCAACCAGCCGCGGCGCGCCGCGTACCGGTCGATAGGCCAGTCGTTCGGTCGCCATTGCCAGCAGTCCACTCACGGCCATGCCCAGCAGCACCGCAAACAGCACAAACAGTAGCGGTGGAAACCCCTCCAGCCAACCCAGGCTTGCCAACCCGACTGCAAAGCCCGCCACCACAAACGCGCCCACCATAAAAATCTCACCGTGGGCAAAATTAATAAACTCCAGCACCCCGTAGACCATCGTGTAGCCCAGCGCAATTGTGGCAAACAAAAACCCGCGCACCAGCCCATCTACAATCACCTGGGGCAGAATAATCAGCGTGGACTGCAGCAGATCAATATCTTCGCGGCTACCACGCAGCAGCAGCGCCACCAGGACAACAAACAGACTCAGGGAAACGGTACAGATCAGAATATAAATCAATATCTGCAGTAGCGGACCAAAAACCTCTTTCAGAATCATCCCCACTGACCGCTGCACCTTGATTTTCTTATCGGCATCGACTCCAACAGCCATGGTATCGCCTGTTCTTCCTTTATTTCTATTTCATAGGACATACATAGTCGGCGCTCAAACCAGGTGTTTGCGTGCATACGTGGCCCAGAGCTTTGCCGCTATCGGTGCCTGGCATTTTATGAAGTTTGAACAATCAACCCGGACATCAAACTAATCTGGAGTCCCGGCGTATGAACATTGAAAAAACAGTCCGGATATGGAGTATGGCCGGATGGCTCCACCACCGCACGGTCCGAACGTGTGGAGTCCCGGCTGAAGCCGGTGAGCGGCCGTCAATCGGCTGAAGCCGGGACTCCAGTGACCATGCCATAGTCTGGAACAAGCCTGCGGCCGCCCCCTATATTCGAACTATGTGCTCAAACTTCAAACTTCAGGCTACGATGCCGGGCACCGCAAGGCATCTATGCGCCGTAAGATCCGGCGCATAGATGCAATCCTCCTAAGAGCCGCCTTCTTCAGTTGCCTCTTCTTCCATCATCTCCTCTTCGGGCGTCGCTTCTTCTTCCATCATCTCCTCTTCCGACGCCCCTTCCTCCTCCATCATTTCCTCTTCAGTTCCCTCTTCGGTCATTTCAGTCCCTTCTTCACCGCTTTCTTCCTCGGGCGGTGGGGAACTTTCGATCCGTGAAGCGACTTCGTTGGCATTCCAGTCATCCACATTGACCTGCAGCACATAGTAGGTCGCCGGGTCCGGGTCGCCATCCTCATCAAAGGTGTAGGTTCCGGTAATGCCCTCGTAGGACGCCAGATCGCGCAACGCCTCAACCACTTGCTCACGGCTGGGCTTGCCGCCGGCCGTCTCGGCGGCGTTGGCAATCGCCTCCACGCAGATACCGACCACATC
>CAKZQX010000721.1 GCA_937141995.1 uncultured Chloroflexaceae bacterium
CCCCGTCTGTAAGCCCTGCCATACCGGACTGGTATCACCTCGGGCCGGCGAGTGACGCTGGAGCGCTTCATACAGCAAAGGTTCTTGCGCTTCATCATAATGAGCCACCGCTACCCGGCGCAGCGTATCTCCCTCTTCGAGAAGATCAACAACACAGATGTCTGCGATATAGGGCACTGCCAGCCGGGCAATATGTTGCAGAATAATATCATAATCGAGTGAGGAGGCCAGCCGGCTACTAGCTTCAGTCAGGAAACGCAGCGCCTCTTCTCCCTGCTTACGGGTTGTAATATCGCGGAAAGAGATGGCGATACCATCACCTAGTTTCACTGTCATATTGCGAAACCAGCCGGTAATACCCTCGCCTTGATAGTAGATCTCAATATCATGAGGTACACCGCTTTCGACAACTTCTACATAGCGATCAAATAACCCACTTTCTCGATTTTGGGGCATCACATGGAGCAACCGCTGTCCCAGCAATTCCTGGCCGGCATGGAGCAGTGTTTTGGCCGCAGCCGGGTTGACATACTCCCAGACGAAATCGACGATCGTCTGATCAGTGTTGCGGACACTGCGCATGATTGTGAAGGCATCGAGCGAAAGTTCCTGGGCGACCCGGAAACGCTCCTCGCTCTGTTGCAGTGCGGCGACCGTCCAGGCGCGCTGCAGAGCTTGCGCACACTGTTGCCCTAACGTTCGTAAAAAGGATTGATCATTTGCATCAAACGTTCGGGGCGTGTCGAAACTCAAGCCCAACCCGCCCAGAGCCTGCCCATCTGTCCCCAACAGCGGAACGGCAGCGTTGGCGCGTGTCCGTTCGTGGAGATATGATTGAGCCACCTGCGGATAGCGTACTACCCAGTCTGCGCGCGACTCGATCAGGACCGGCTCACAGGTACGTACAGCATCCCCCAGCGGAGTAGGGGCGGCTAGCGGGAAGCGCTTAAAATGTTCCAGCATCTCCGGCGGATACCCGCCGGCATTAACAATCTCAAGTTCGTTACCAGACTCATTCAGCAGTACCAGGCCACCGGCATAGGCACCGAGGGTGGCCATACTCTGGCCTACAATGATTTCTGCGACCTGTGCAGGCGTAAGGGCCGTTGCCAGGGCCGCCGTAACCTCTTGTAACCGGGTAATACGGATAGCGCTACGTTCGGCCGCCTGACGAGACTGCTGTTCCGCCGCGTAGAGTCGCGCATTATCCAGCGCCAGGGCGGCGCGGTCCGCCAGATCTTGCAGGAAATCCTGATCCTGGGGCAGATAGGGCGAACCCGGCCGACTGCGGGCACAACCTACAACACCGATAACCTGCTGACGCACACAGAGCGGAACCATTAAGATACTAAAAATATCCAGTTGCGCCAACACCGGCCAGAGTTCCGGCATGGTATGGTTTTGTATAGCTTCCGGGGTAATTTCCGGAATGAGTTCCGCCTGTCCAGTCTGGACAACGCGACCCATAAACCCCGCGCCAACCGGGTAGGGAATATCCCTCATTGAATCTAACAATTCCTGGCGGGCTGCATCGGCATGAGCCGGCACCGTGGCGTTTAGCCAAGCTCCATCCTCGGATACCAGTTGAACGATGCAGATTTCCCCAATCACATCAACGATGAGTCGGCTCAACTGCTCCAAAATTGTCTGCTGATCAAGGCCGGATGCGGCAAAGGTATGTGCGGCATCGGCCAGCGCCTGCATCCGGGCAGCCTGGCGATTAGCCTGTTCTTCTGACTGCTGAATCTCCCGATAGAGACGAGCATTATCAATCGCCAGCACTGCTCGTCGTGCAACTTCTTCGACAAAGGCCAGGTCTTCCGTGGTATAGCGCCGACCTGAGTCTGCATAAACCAGGGAGATAACGCTGGACACACGATCGTGACCTACCAGGGGCACACAGATGAATGAACTGATCTGTAACTCAGACAGGCGCTGCTGTTGTATGGCGTCAGGGGTAACCGTTGCTGCTGCCGTTTCTGTAAATTCAGCCACAAAGAGTGATTGACCAGTACGAAACACCTGTGCAATCGGGTGGTTTTCATTGTTAAGATCGAGAGGGTAATCTCGCACATAGCCCCGTACTCGTTCGGCCATGTCTACATCACCATACACCGCCGCAAGCCGGCTCGTCGCTTGATTTGCCTCCAACACATCGACAGTACACCAGTCCGCCAGATCCGGGACGATCACCTGGGCCAGGCGAGTGAGAATGACTTCGTAATCAAGTGAAGAGGAGAGAACGGAACTGACTTCGGCAACAAAAGCCCAGCGTTGTCGCGCAGTTTCTGTCGCCTGATGCGCAACCTGTTCACGCTCCAACAACCAGGCACGCTCTGCTTCGATCCGGCGACGTTCCGTACTATCACGAAACACCAGCACGGCACCAATACTTTCACCCTGCTCGTTACGAATAGGTGCGGCATTCATATCAATTGAATATTCCGTGCCATCGCAGGCAAGTAACAGGGTATCAGTGGAAGGGCCAACAATTGTGCCCGCCTGGATAACCTGATCCACCGGGTTGGTCATCACCTGACGCAACTCGCCCTCATATACACGAAAAACCGTTGCGATTGGCTGGCCCTGTGCGGTCTTTCGTTCCCAGCCGGTTAATATCTCGGCACCCCGGTTCATAAAGGTTACATGCCCCTGCGTATCGGTGGCAATTACGGCATCGCCAATACTGGCTAAGGTATGTTCCCACTGCGCGCGCTGGAAATGCGCCATTGCCGTTGCTTGCCGGCGGGTCTCGGCCGCCCAACTGGTCAGAGCCGCAATACCGGCAAAGAAGATCAGACGGAGGATCTCGCCGCTGTGAATATAGAACTGATAGAGTGGGGGTAAGTAAAAGTATTCTACAATCAGCACCGCTGCCAGCGTAGCCAGCAGGCCCGGCCCCAGACCACCATACCAGGCGCTAAATATCACTGCCCCATAAAAGAAAAGAAACACAGCCCCTTGCAATTGCCCTTCAAACAACCATGTCAGGAACCAGGCCGGCAAGATCAGCAGGACTACACTACTGTACTGGAATAACGATACCCGATACACGTTTAAATTACGCAAAGCCTGGGGTATTGCCATTAATATGTCCTCGTTGTATTGTAGAGCGTATCGCCAGTAACGGGATACATGGAAGATGGAAGGTAGTTTTGCATACAGCGCCATAACCGGGTAGGCAAGATGTTGCCACACCCGGTAGGACAGGTTGATCAAGCCGCCATGCTTGTATTGACTACATTTACCCGAGAAAACTCTATTCCAGCTTATTTAAGGTGAGTCGGTCACCCTACGCGCCGGTAGATCAAGATGAGAATATGTGGTTGGTACATATTGTAACATAAAATATTGCCACCTTGCTTTTTCGGGCCCATGCTAATAACGGTCAATCACAAACTGAAAACTGCTTGCCAAGCGGTCACTCAATGCGGTACAATCGCATACAGAAGAAGTGACAGGGGGCCAGAACCATGAACCAGGACCAGCTTCGACGTAAGCACGCCGATGTGCAGCAGCAGTATGAAGAACTGCGCGAAAAAATTGCCGAACTGCAGCAAGCCTATGCCGTTGCAACTGAGAATACTGAACGCGCAACATTAAAGCAGCAGATCGCCGCAGCGGAAGTTGCCCATGTACAGATGGCGCAGGAGTTAGCCACTATCGAACAGCAGTTGCATCCCGATGACGCGCCGCCGGGGATAACCGCGCCGGCGGGCGGCGATACCGACACCGATATTGAAGTCGAAACGCTGATTGAGTTGCAGCCAAAGTAGGCACCGATTTTTCCACCGGAGCCGGCCGAGGACAGTATGCGGCCCAATTCGCCCTTCTATATCGAACGCCCGGGCGACCGGACGGTGATAACAACGATCCGCAAGCCGGGCCAGGGCGCGACGATAACGATCAAGGGCCCGCCGCAGGTGGGCAAAAGCGCGCTTCTCGACCGCGCCGTCGCCGCCGCACGCGAGGCCGGCAAGCGGGTTGCCCTGATCAACCTCCAGGAGTTCAGCGCGGCGGCTCACACCGATGCCGATACCTTCTTGCGCCAGTTCTGCCGCCGCATGACGGCCGCCGCCGGCCTGGATGGATCCGCCGACCGGCTTGATGCTGCCTGGAACGAACCACTCGACGTAACCCGGCGCTGCACTCACTATCTGCAGCAATACCTGCCGATAGGGCTGACGCAACCGCTGGTGCTGGCGCTGGACGAAGTCGAGAGCCTGCGTACCCGCCCCTTCTGCGGCGATTTTCTGGGGATGCTGCGCCGCTGGCACACATGCCGTGCCACCGATGAGCGCTGGCGGCAGTTCGATCTCTTGCTGGTGACATCCATCGAGCCCGATCAACTGGTAACGGACCGCAGCCAGTCGCCCTTTGACGTGAGCACGGTGATCGAGTTGAGCGACTTCACGCCCGATCAGGTTTCCCTGCTCAACCGACGGCATGGGATGCCCTTCACCTCGGGTGAGGAGCAACAACTAATTGCGCTGCTCAACGGGCACCCCTACCTGACGCGCCGGGCGCTCTACCTGGTAGCCGCGCGTGAGTTGCGCATGACTCCCGCCGATATTTTTGTCGATGCCACCAGCGAAGAAGGGCCGTTTGGTGCGCATCTGCGCGCTCAACTGCAGCGGCTCCGCGAACATCCTGATCTGGTCGCGCACATGCGCCAGGTATTGGAAAATCAGACCTGCGCCGAACAGAGTTGCTTGCGACTACGCGGCATAGGTCTGGTTCGCCGGGCGGGAAAGGCGGTACTCCCGCGCTGCCAACTCTATGCCAACTATCTTCGTGAACGGTTGTAAGTTACCTCACCCGAAACCACAGGTGACGTGAAGGTAGGGATTACAAGGTGACTCGTAACTCCTAACCCCTACCTTCCACATATAACGAAGTTGACTCGCGCAACGCCGCAAAGCTATACAGTGTATGCAGGTCTTGGCACCCTTTGCGGCGTTGTGCGTGCTTATGTGCCACGCGTTACGCGGTCGTTGAACCGGCGGGGAATCTCGCCTCCGCAGGGCGGAACATGACATCTTTTTTCACAGAAACATTGCACGCCGTGCAATGTTTCTGTGAAAAAAGCAACAACAGGACCACGCTGCCGCAGGCGAATCGGGCTACCCGCGACTCAAACATCTGGTTTGAATATGCACCGTGTACGTCATGTTATTTGAAAGGTATTGTTCCTACCCCCTACCTGCCACCCCCAACTTTTCGCACGGAACTGCACAGGAATCAATATTGGCAACCTATATATCTCATTATGGCTCTCTGGTAGAGTAGTATTGGCAGTAGCATTGTTTGCAGTTTATCCTAGTTGCCACTGCTGCGGAAGTTTACACTTTTTGCATGGGTAGAGACAAAGGTATGGATTACACTGGTACAATTCTTATTGTCGATGATGATCCGGCAGGATGCGAAACGCTCAAGGCGCTGCTCCTATCACAGGGACACAACCTGCTGGTTGCCAATACCGGCGGTGAAGGAGTAACACTGGCAACCGCAATCATGCCTGATCTCGTTTTATTGGATGTGATGTTGCCGGGTATGGATGGCTATGAGGTCTGCCGGCGCTTACGTTCCGATCCGCTCCTGGCCGAGGTACCCATCATCATGCTGACGGCGTTGGACGACCGGGACTCACGCCTGCGCGGGATCGAGGCGGGAGCGGATGATTTTATCTCCAAACCCTTTGATCGAGCGGAACTGCGGTTACGCGTCCGGAGTATCATGCGCCTGAACCGCTACCGGCGGCTGCTTGCGGAACGCGCCAGGTTTGAACGTATTATCGAATTTTCGCCCGATGGGATTGTGATTGTCAATGCCGAGGGAACCATTATGCTGGCTAATCCGGCTACCCTGCAGTTGCTGGGCGCACAAAAATGTTCTCAGGTGATTGAAAAGAATATCAGTGCGTTTATTGTTTCGGCGCAGTGGGAAGATGTATTTGACTGTCTGGATCGCATGGTCACCGATACCGGGCATAGTGCGCGCCTGGAAACTGAGTTTACCCGGCTGGATTATAGCCGTTTGGCCGTTGAGATGAATGTCGGCTATTACATCTGGGAAGATGAACCCGCAGCGCAGATTGTTCTCCGGGATATCAGCGAGCGCAAGCAGGCCGAAGCACAGATTCAGCGGCATATTCAGCATCTGACGGCGCTACGTACCATTGATACTGCGATTACCTCCAGCACCGACCGCTGTGTGACGCTGAATGTTATTCTCGATCAGATCGTCAATCAACTGCATGTGGATGCTGCCACGGTGTTGCTGCTTGCGCCGCACAGCCACATCCTTGAGTTTGCGTCCGGGCGCGGGTTCACAACCGAGGCAGTTCGACAGACCCGGCTCCATCTGAACGAGGACTATCCCGGCCGGGCGGCCCGGGAACGCCGGACACTGACCGTCAGGTGTCCGGACGAGACCCAGCCGATGAGCCGGCGGTCGGCATTGCTGCAGAGCGAACATTTCTCTACCTACTATGCGGTACCGCTGATTGCCAAGGGCCAGGTCAAAGGTGTGCTGGAGCTTTTCCAACATAATGCCGGTACGCCCGATGCAGAATGGGTGGGATTTCTTGAAGCACTGGCAATGCAGGCCGCAATTGCCATCGATAATGCCAACCTCTTTGATGATC
>CAKZQX010000722.1 GCA_937141995.1 uncultured Chloroflexaceae bacterium
AGCCGAAAATCGCGCTTGACCTGCGCGATAGTGAATCTACTTACCAGACGGCTCTATCCATCCGCGTAACATCTGCTCAACGGTTTCCCGTGATAGCTCATGTGCTGCTACACGGAAGAATAGATTTATCAGATCAGTATCCGAGGCGGTCAGAGTTATGCCATTGAGTTCCAAGAACAACTCGGTTGCTGCCGCCGCAACCCGTTTATTTCCATCAATAAAGGCATGAGCGTGTGTCAAATGATATGCATATGTTGCGGCACAATTTACAAGATCGGCAGCTTCATAATACGCACGGTGTAGTGGTGCAGTAAGCGCTGACTCAAGCATGCCCTCATCATGCAGCCCCGCACGGCCACCAAAAAGCTGAATAAGTTGGGCATGAAGAGCTAACACTTCGTGTTTGCGCAGAAAAAGAAACGCCGCCATTACTCCGCCGGTCCTTCGGCCAGCGCGGTGTAGACCTGTTTTCGCCGCTCGATCAGCGATTGAGTTAACGCGGCAACTCGCTGGTCCCGTTCAGCCTCCGCCGGCGTGCGTACCACCAGCATGCCCTCGACAACCATTACATCTACATCATCGCCGATGGCAACTCCTAACTGGGCCAACATTTCCTGCGGTAAAACCAGGGCGGGACTGTCGTTTAGTGTGGTAATCGTTTGTCGGGCCATAGAGAGTCTCCTTCCTAAAAAAACCGCCCCACCTTCACTACCGGCACGGGTTCTAGCCGTACTGCCGGAGCGCCCGGCGTGATTGTGGGGATGTAACGCACCAGCGTCAACTGGGACCACTGCTGCTTCTGGTAGGGACGATAGGGGGTGATATAGTCGCGGACGCCCGCATCGCAGGCATAATCGATCACTTCCGGGGTGTAGCCGCTGGCTACCAGGTAGGCATCGACCATGCTGTAGTCGCCGCCCGCCCGCGTGTGCGCCAGCCAGTCCACATACTTGAGCATCTGGTTGATGACATTCACATCGCCAATCAGATCTTTTTTTAACTCAACGGCCTTGTAGCGCATAATCGTCGGTGGAAAGTTGGGTGAGAGCCGCTGCGTCGTGTAGCCAAACAGATCGATGCGATCCATGTACATCACCGGCTTCTGCGGGGAGGCGGGCATTTGGTTGGCAACATAGTCCCACGCCCCGAAGATGTTCGTCACCTCCGGGTGGCGCACCGTCAGCGCGTGGGCCAGCCATGCCTGCAGCAGCGCCTCGTGGGCCACAATGCCCTCGCGCACATAGCGTGCCAGCAGTCCATCAACGTCGATCCGGTGGGCCGCCAGCCGGTCGGCCTGCGCGCCGATCCGCGCCTGGTAGAAGAGCGACTGGTCGGGGAAGATCTGTCCGTCGGCCTGCGCCAGACAACCGGCGGTGTCGGCGTTGCGCCGCAGGAGCAGGTCGGCCATCACCTGGGCCTCGTCATCCTCCACCTGGATAAAGCTGCGCTTCTCGAAGACCCGCAGCCCGCGCACCACGCCGCGCATATCGCCCTGCAATACCTCGTCCATATCCAGGCCGCGCATGAAGAAGGCCGGGTCGGGGCGGAAGAAGACCAGCCAGCGCATATCCTCCTCGCGGTGCTGCCGGTAGAGCAGGTGGGTGCGGTCATCCGGGGGTTGTGCGTGGGGAAACGATGCGCCGGGATAGTTTGCCAGTGCCGCCGTCGGAGTGCCGGGCTGGAGCGCCAGCAGTCGCCCGACGCCATAGATCGTCCGCTCGCGGAAGAAGAAGATCAGGTCGCCGGGCCGCATCGTCAGATAGTCAGCCAGCGTCAACTCGGCGGCCACGCTCCAGGAGGCGTAGTCCGGGCGCTTCATCAGCGTGCCATACACGCCAAACTCGACATAGCGCCGCAGCGCATCCTCATCGGCCAGATTGACAATATAGCCGGACATGGGTTACGGCTTCACTCCGTTGGTGCCCGACTGGTAAGACTGATAACTACAGACAATCAGCTCTTCGACGCTGCCGCGCTTTTTGCCGTTGCAGTTGATCTTACGGCTGGCATGGACGATATCGGCCAGCGGCATAGCGTGGTAGAGTTCGCGGGTAAACTGCGTGTGTGAGTTGCTTAACATCACATAACTGCCGCGCTCCACCAGTTGGTTAAACACCTCAACCAGCCGGCGCTGCTCATCCACACTGAAGTGCTGATCGGTGTAGTGGGTGAAGGAGGCCGTCGCGCTCACTGGGTCGTAGGGCGGATCAAAGTAGACCAGGTCGCCGGGCCGGGCGCGCTCCAGCACCTCGGCAAAATCGCTCTGCCGGATCTCGGTCTGCTGCAACGCCGCGCTGACTGCCCGCAGATTAGCCGGATCGCAGATCAGCGGGTTTTTGTAGTAGCCAAAGGGCGTGTTAAACTGCCCTTTCTTGTTGACCCGGTAGAGGCCGTTGTAGCAGGTGCGGTTTAGAAAGATCGTCCGCGCTGCCTTGGCGACCGGATCACGCTGCGCAAAATCGCTACGCCGGTCCCAACTACGGATCTCGCGGAAATAGTCGGGATCTTTAAAGTGGGGCGTATGCTCCTGCAGCGCTGCGATCAGCGCCGTAACATCATCCCGGACCACCTGGTAACAGAGGATCAACTCTGCGTTCGAGTCGCTCAACACCGCGCCTTCGCGCAGATTGCCGTTATTCGCCAGATGGAAGAAGAGCGCGCCACCACCCACAAACGGCTCATGGTAGCGCCGAAACTGCCGGGGGAGACGTCGGGTTAACTCGGGCAGCAGTTGCCCTTTACCGCCAGCCCACTTCAGAAAAGGTCGTGCAAGCACTGCAAACTCCCGGAACAGGCTGGCCTGCGCCTGATGCCACATAGCTTTACCCTACCGCACATCGGGTACGTCCTGGGATTATAGCACATGACAGCACGCGTGAGGCGCGGATATGACGAGGCGCGGATGCAATGATCGTGATATTCACACATCTTGCGTTATCGCCTCACCGCGTCATCCGCGCATCATCACAGCAGCCTCCCATCATCGTGCGGCAACAGCAGTTTGCGCAGGAGTGGGATCGGCGGCGCGCCATAGCCGATATACTCATCGTGGAAGCGCTTGAGCGAGAAGTTATCGCCATAGGCTGTCCGGTAATCCGCCAGCAGCTTGAGTAGCATCAGCTTGCCCAGCGTGTAGTTGAGATAACCGGGGTCATGCGTGCCCCGCCGCGCCTCCTGCCGCGATGTTACCTCGTCCATGTAGGCGTTCTGCATAAAGAAGTGGGTCGCCGCTGCCACCGTCATGCCCTGGGTGTGCATTTTGATCGCGCAGACATAGCGGCAGTTGCGGGTTAGTGCCTCGGCCAGTTGCGCCAGTCGTAGCACCGGGTCGCCATCGCCATAGCCCTGCTCCAGCATCATCTGCTCAACATAGTGGGCCCAGCTCTCAATATGCGAATAGGCGGTGAAGACTTTGGCCAGCCGCGATGGTGCGTTATGGATGTGCAGAAAGTGAATATAATGCCCCGGGTAAGCCTCGTGCATCGAGACATCGGTCAGCGTGGCATAATCGAACTTGGTCAGCCAGCCCTCGATATCCTGGGGGGACCAGTGCGGCTCCGGCAGGGTGACATAGTAGAAGGACTCGTTGGCGTGCTCCTCAAACGCCCCGGCGGTACTCATCAT
>CAKZQX010000723.1 GCA_937141995.1 uncultured Chloroflexaceae bacterium
ACCGACCGGCGACTGGTCAACTTTGCACGCGACACCGATCTGCTGATCCATGATGCTCAGTATGTGCAGAACGACTATGTCACCGTCAAGCAGGGCTGGGGGCATAGTACACCCCAGATGGCCTGTGAGGTGGCCCGCCTGGCGGGAGCGCGGCGGCTGGTGCTGTTTCATCACGACCCGCGCTATAACGATGAGCAGATTGATGCAATTCAGGCTGAGGCGCAGTGTCTCTTCCCCGAGACGGTTGCCGCCTATGAAGGGCTGGAGATTGTGCTGTAATTGACAGGACCTACGCGGTGGGAGTCTGGATCACGAAAGCCGCGCAACGGCCAGTGCTGATATGCGTTACGCGATCCTCCGTTTGACAGTGGATAGTGCCTGCGGCCGCAGGCGGATCAGGCTTCCATCGGGTGAATATCCGGTTTGCATGCCAACCGCGTAACTTCTGTCAGTTACAGAAGTTACGCGGTGCGTGTCCAAGCGGGACGTTTCATCCGATGAAAGCCCAATTCGCCTGCGGCAGCATGGTACACTTTTTATCTTTTTCACAAAAAATTTGCACCTTGTGCAAATTTTTTGTGAAAAAGACTGGAGTCTTCCGCCCTGCCGGAGGCGAAATGCTCTGCCAGGTCAGGGACCGCGTAACTTCTGTAGCTGAAGGATTGGGGGCGCAGCACGCTGCGCCCCTACTGCTGCTGCTGCATGGTTACGATCACTGCCGGCAGGGTAAAGGCAAAGGTACTACCCTCACCCGGCGTACTCTCCACCCAGATGCCCCCGCCGTGGGCCTCAACCGTCAGCTTACAGAAGGTTAACCCCAACCCGGAGCCATCCCTGCGCCATTTGCCGGCCTGCCCAAACTTGGCGAAGATCTTCTCCTGATCGGCCGGAGCAATTCCCGGTCCATAATCGCGCACCGCTATCGTAATCATCCGGTTGGGGTAGAGCGTGACGATCATCTCGTTGCTGGTACTGACCAGCAGCGAGGCATCGGCGGCTGTGAGCAGTGTCTCCGGCTCCTGCACCTGGAGCGTGATGGTGCTGCCGCGTGGCCCAAACTTCAGCGCATTGTCGATCAGGTTCTGCAGGACACGCATGATCAGATCGCTATCGGCATAGACCTGGGGCATATGCTCTACCGGCGCAACTTCGATCGCAATCTGCTTTTTGCGCGCAATCGGTGCCAATCGGTCAATCGCCCGCTGGATAACCTGATCCAGCGCGACGGCTCCCCGGTTGAGCGGCATCCGGCCACTCTCCAACCGGCTGATGTCGAGCATCAGGTTAACCATACTCAACAGATGCTCGGCACTTTCAAAGGCAATTGACAGCACCTCGCTCTGCCGGGGTGTCACCTCGCCGATAATCCCCTTGAAGATCAGATCAATCGAGGTCATAATACTGGTGAGCGGACTGCGCAGATCATGGACAATCATACTGGTCAGATCCTGGCGCAGTCGCTCGGCTTCTTTGGCTGCCGTAATGTCGCGTAACACCAGCAGCAGCGGCGAGCGGCCAGTGTCGGCAGCCACCGATGGTCCCCTTTCCGGCTGTGTGCCAGTAACCCGCAGGGCGGTCCACTCCAGGGCGCGGGTACTTGCATTGGGCTGGCTCAGTTCTCCCTGGACCACCTCGCTACTCCCGGTGCTGACATTAATCAATCCGGCCTGAAGTGCATGCCACTCGTCCGCCGCGTAACCGGACTGCCTGGCCCAGGTACCCAGAAAATCTTCCAGCATCTGATTGACAATCCGGGATTCGTCGATTCCGACCAGATGATGAAAGGCGCTGTTGACCACAGCGATCTGGCCGGTATCGGTAATCAGGAGCATGCCCTCCTGGGTTGAGGCCATAATTGAGGCGAGTTGATCCCGCCCACGGCGTACCTCGCTGAAGAGGCGGCCACTCTCAACGGCAACCGCGGCCTGACCCGCAAACAGGGCCAGCGTCTCTAGATCGGTTGTCGATGGCACGGTTTCAACATAACTGACACAGATCGCGCCCAGGGTGCGCTGAGTGGCACGTAGCGGAATGGCAATCCAGGTGATGACACGATCCGCAACCTCTGCAACCTCTGCAACCTCTGCAACCTCTGCAACCTCTGCAACCTCTGCAATCTCTACTCTTCCCGTTGCCGGAACATGCCGACTGGTGACCGGACGGCCGCTGTTGATCGCCTGATGCGCCAGGCCCATCAGCATCTGGTCATCGGCGGGGGGCGAACCCAGGCGTACGGTGGGGTGCAGGCCGATTGACGCTGCGCCGACGTTGTTGGCATCGTTCACAAAGAGAAATACCAGGGCATTCTCTGCTGCGGTGGTTTCAATCATGCCACTGGTAGTCATCTGGAAGATCTGCTCGGACGAGCGCAACGAGGTATTGATTGCCATCCCCAGCCCGTTGAGGGCAATCATGCTGCGCAGGTTGTGCTGCTGCTCGTTGTAGAGCCGGGCGTTTTCGATAGCGACGGCAGCCTGGTTAGCGAAAATCTCGAGCAGTTGCACCTGCTCCGGCGACGGTTGGCGGCTATCTTCCGGTTCTTCAACCCGTAGCAAGCCCAGGATCTCGCCATGCCGGTCACGCAGCAGGCTAAACAGCGTGTCACGCGCATGCCAGCCCCCCGGCGGGGGCGGCGGCAGATCGGGAATGTAGGTCTGATCGGGTGGCCCCCAGAGCTGGAAATAGTCATCGTAGCGGTGATCGATCAGGTAGGTCGCCGCGCCCCGGCGAAATTCCGGTCGCAGTAGCATCTGGAGGCGCTCCAGCGGCACACGCGTCGTGCTGAGTTGCGGAAACATGCCGGCGG
>CAKZQX010000724.1 GCA_937141995.1 uncultured Chloroflexaceae bacterium
TTTTTCACACCATGTTTGCACTTAGTGCAAACATGGTGTGAAAAAGAAAAAACGTCCCATGCTGCCGCAGGCGAAGACGGCTGTTGTGAGCCTATGTGTCTGATTTGAACGCCCACCGCGTAACTCCTGTCACTAAACGGTTGTCGCCCGCTGTCCAATCTGGGAGATCCGGTCCAGCAAGATAGCCAGCAGCACAACGACCAGTCCCGACTGCACCGCCGTACCGATATCATTATTGTTGACCGCGCGAAAGATCGCCTGACCCAGACCACCGCCGGCAATCAGCGCCACGATCACCACCATGGACAGCGCCAGCATCAAGGTCTGGTTCAGACCGGCCATAATCGCGGGCAGGGCCAGTGGCAATTTCACATCCAAGAGCAATTGTCGGTCACTTGATCCAAAAGACTTGCCGGCCTCCACCACATCGCCGGGTACCTGCCGGATGCCCAGGTTGGTCAGGCGGACAATTGGGGGCAACGCAAAGACAATCGTTGCCAGCGTACCGGGAGCCTTCCCGATACCAAAGAAGATAACCACCGGCACCAGATAGACAAACGGGTGGATCGTCTGCATCGCATCCAGCATAGGCCGGATAACATTCTCGACATTATCGCTGCTGGCAGCCAGAATACCCATCGGAACGCCAATGACAATACAGACAAACAGCGCTGTTAAGATAATACTGATGGTCGTCATCGTCAGTTCCCAGTAGCCCAGCAACCCGATCAGGACAAGCAACAGGCCGCTGCCCAGACCCAGCTTCCAGCCTGACTTGAGCACACCCAGAACGATATCGCCGACCTGATTGCCGTTTTCCGCGTCGCTATCGCCGCCCAGTCGGCGCAAATGGTCACTACCGGCCTTGAGAAAGCCAATAAGAACCACGGCCAGTACTACAACCAGGGGCGGCAGGCTGAGCAGAAAGCCTTCCATAACACCGAGTACCGTGTCAATCCCATTTTGAATTCCATCAAAGACGGCACTGGCAATCGGGTTATCGTCTAGCCAATCCACGCCGATCTCAACCCAGTCCCCCAGAGGAATTCGGTTTTGTTCAAAAAACTCTTCAAGCATACTGCTTCCTCCTATGTTGTTTCAACGGTATCTTTCCGCTTTTGCTGCGCGCCGTTACCGTTACTGCCATTCTCTCTCACATTCCCGGTGACAATCCCGGTTGCCTGTTCTTCATCGGCCTGTCCCCCGATCTCCTCGATTGTTGCCAGGCTGGAGAGCACATCCGAGGCATGCACCGTACCCATCAACCGCCCGGAGGCATCAATGACGGCAACCGGTACGCCATGGGCTACCAGCGCATAGAGTTCGGTCAGGGAGGCACCGGGATGTGTCGAGGGATATTCTCTATCCAGGTAACGGGACAGATCTTTGTCTTTGTTATCGGCCTTGCCGTCGCGCAGGATGCGGTGGCGGCTTAGCAGACCTTCAATCTGCTTCTGCTCATTCACAACATAAAAATGGCTGGCGGCGTCTTTGGCCTTCATCCGGTTCACCGCCGTCTGCACAGCATCCCGCCCCAGCACCAGCACATCGGCCGGTTTCATTACCACCTCGGCGGTCAGGACACGGCTCTGGTCCACATCCTGCACAAATGCCGCGACATAATTGGTAGCAGGCTCGGTAATAATCTCGACGGGCGTACCGATCTGAACAATCTCGCCATCTTTCATAATGGCGACATGGTTGCCGACGCGCAGCGCTTCATTCAAATCATGGGTAATGAACAGCACGGTCTTTTGCAGTGTATCCTGCAATTGCAGCAGTTCATTCTGCATCTGCCGCCGGATCAGCGGGTCCAGCGCACCAAAGGCCTCGTCCATCAGCAGGATATCGGCATCCATTGCCAGCGCCCGCGCCAGACCGACGCGCTGCTTCATCCCACCGCTGAGGTTAGCGGGATGGCGATCGGCCCAGGGCTTCAACCCGACCAAGTCAAGCGACTCCAGCGCCCGCGAACGGCGCTCCTGCTCCGAGACACCGCGAATCTTGAGCCCATAGGCTACATTTTCCCACACGGTTTTATGCGGCAGCAGGGCGAAGTGCTGGAAGACCATCGCCATCTTGGTGCGGCGGATCTGCCGCAGGCGCTGCTTATCCACCTGCAAAACATCTTCGCCATCAATATAGACATGCCCGCTGGTAGGCTCGATCAGCCGGTTGACACAGCGGATCAGCGTAGACTTTCCAGAGCCGGAGAGCCCCATCACCACAAAGATCTCGCCTTCCTGCACGGTAAACGAGGCATTAGATACACCGACGACATGCCCGGTGCGCGCCAGGATCTCGTCTTTCGCTACACCTTCTTTCAGCATCGGCAACGCTTCGCGTCTGGGTTGCCGGCCAAAAATCATTACCAGATCCTCAACGCGTATCTTGGGGTCCTTGTGTTCTTTGGCTTCCATCAGGTAATCTCCTCCATAATGTGATAACGGCTAGAAAGAACAGACACGCAAAGGACACCAACGCACCGGGCGCGCTTTGTTCTGTGTTCCTTTGTTCTATTGTTCTATTGTTCTATATTCTCTGCAGGGAGCCGGCACTGAAGACGCTCATCAGATCAGGCATATCCAGGCACTCGCGGATTGCATAGGCAATCCACTGCCTGGGATACGGTTCTGTTCCAGGAGCAAAGTAGCGGAACAACGCTGTTCCAGCCAGAGCGGTGAAAGTGCCCAGAACCATTCGGCGGGGCACAGACTGGATTATTACACCAGATCAGGATCACACCCGTGGACTTCCCGCATAACGCGTCATCAGTGCCTTACATTATTTTCAAACAGGCGTCTATACCCCATCTACTCAATACCGGCGTTGTTCCAGGTAAACCTGTCTATCAGTTGCGTTTCAGGAAGGTTATGATAAGTATACCATATCAAAAGGTAAATATGGGCATGCCAGGTAAAGGTTGTACACCAATCCGGCCGGTGAGCAGAAGGGGTTCAGGGCAGCAGGAAGGCATATACCAAAATCGACAATTGCATAGTTTTAAATTGAAATCCCCCTGAGTACGCGAAATGCAAAAAATATGAAGGGTTGCAGGTGGCTGATCCGCTCACGGTGCCACGGACCTTGCAGCAAAAGGTCATCGCCGTGCGCGGTCCCCTATACATCGGGAGGAAAACCGGCCCTGGGCAGACTTCTACGTCTGCCCCTACCGATGCCATTCCAGTGCAATGCGGTAAATACGGTTTACACCTGAAGGATGAAGTCGGGGGGGATGTTCGCCCGTTTGCGGCCCACCATGGCAACATAGTTGACCGGGCTGCCGTCAACAGCCAGGCGGTGGCGGTAGGAATGCGAGACCTGAAGATCAAGCAGGCCCGCCTCGATCACGCGGCTAATGAAATGCGGAAAGTCCGCCACATCACGGGTTGACTGGGAGGCCGGTTTGAAGTTGAAGGCAACCCAGCCATCGCGGGCAACCAGATTGTAGCCCTGCGTAAATACGGCGGTTGGCACATGTGACAGTCCCAGCGCCGAGACGCACACCATGGCATTAAACCGGGTCGCGGTCAACTCCTGGTGAGCCTGTGCCGTCAGGTTACACATATCTTCGACATAGTAGCGCCAGTAGACGCCGGGACGATCACGGTGGGCAGCCTCGCACGCCTCCGGCAAGATATCAATGCCGACGATCCGGCGAATGCCCCGCTGCTGCAACGCTGCGCCGACCAGTCCCGTGCCCGCCCCCAGATCGAGCGCAACCAGATCGGCGATGGGCACTCCGACCTTGCCGACTTCCGCGCTCAACATCCGGGTAATAACCTCGGGTGAAGTACACTGTAGCAGATCCGACAGGAGATGATCGTAGAGCCCCGGAACATTGTAGATTTCCCGGTAGTCATGCAGACGTAATCGCCGTTCATTGCGTTCCTGAACCAGGATAAAGTATTCTTCGGTCTGGGCAAGGCCACGTACATCATGCGGCAAACGGATCGTGAAATCCGGTCTTTGCATAGATAAAACCCCTTCTCATACATTAGGTTAGAACTGAGAACGCAGGACTGAGAACCGAGGACTTGGAACCAGAGACCGCGAGATAAAAACCAGGAACAAAGAATAAAGAACCGAGAACTACATATTTGTTCTTTATTCTTTGTTCCTGCAGCTATGCCCTAGCTGACGCCATAGCGCCGCTTCAGGAAAGTATCTGCCGACTGCTTAAATAGGAGATGCAGCAACAGATCTTTGTGCGTTTTGACGAAGGGCAGGTCATACGCGTCTTCCAGCACCGGATGCAGGTAGGAGGCCGGCCGGTATTTGAGCGGCTCCTCCCCCGGGCGCAGCACCTTCTGAAGGATCTCGGCATTGGTGGGCCCCGGTGTTTTACCAAACTCGCCCTTAAGAATCATCTTGAACTCATCAGAGACGACGTTGTAACGTCCACCGGAGATCACATTAAAGGCCGCCTGCGACCCGACGATCTGGCTGGTTGGCGTCACCAGCGGCACATAGCCGGCATCTTTGCGGACGGAGGGAATCTCTTCCATGATCTTGTCCATCATGTCAAGCTTGCCCATTCCCTTCAACTGATTATGCAGGTTCGAGAGCATCCCGCCGGGCACCTGCGCCTCGAAGATCTTATCATCATACTTGGGATAGCTTAACCCCATCAACAACTCGCGCATCAGCGGGATGGCCTGCTCGATTGCCGCCGGTTCGGACTTGGCAACCAGTTCAATGATCTGGTTAACCTTCTTGCGATCAACATCGCTATACTTCACCGGCTTATAGTGCTTGATCTTGTCGGGGATACTGTCGCCCAGTTCATCAAAGACGGGGAAGAGCTTCTCCTGGACCTTCAGGATCAGATCTTTGTCAAGCCCATGGTCCAGTCCCATCTCCTCGGCGAAGACGATCATTACCTCAATCGGCGGATGCGAAGTCCCCCCGGCAAAGGGGGTAATCGCCGTGTCGATAAAGTCGATGCCCTCCTGCATGGCAATCACGGCATTGAGCGAGGCAACGCCGGTAGTCGTGTGGCTATGAATAACGATAGGGACCGAGAGCTTCTGCTTGAGCTTTTTACAAAGTATCAGCGCCTCGGTGGGATAGAGCAACCCGGCCATATCCTTGATGGCAATCTGGTCCGCGCCCTCTTCTTCAAGTTTCACCGCAAAATCGACAAAATAGTCGGTGGTGTGAACCGGACTGGTGGTGTATGAGAGCGCCGCCTCAACCAGGCCACCATAGGCTTTGGTCGCCAGGATCGGCACCTGGAGGTTGCGCCAGTCGTTCAGCGCATCAAAAATGCGCATAATGCCCACGCCCGACTCGACCGCCTGCTTGATAAACGAGACCACCAGGTCGTCCGGGTACGGCTGGTAGCCAAACAAGTTCTGGCCCCGGAGCAATGCACGAATTTTCTTGCCGGAACCAAGAGTTTCCTGGAAGGTCTCCAGGCGCTCCCAGGGATCTTCATTTAGAAAGCGGATACAGCTATCCAGTACCGCGCCCCCCCAGAGTTCCAGCGCGGCATAGCCGATATTATCGACCATCTTCAATACCCGCATGGCCTGCTCGGTGCTCATTCGGGTGGCCGCTAGACTCTGATGCCCATCTCTGAGCGTCACATCGACAAAGTTGACTTTTCTGCTCATGATCATGTACCCCCTCTATCACGACTACGTGCCCCGAATGGGGAGTGCTGCCTGCCGACACACTTCAGCGTGTATGCTCAACACCAAAAATAGCCGTCCGTTTGTATCCGGCACACCATCAGGACGACCATATGCTTCTCTCCGCCTGTATGCATAGTCTACCATAAGTTGCCGCTGTTGATGTTAAAGACGGCTAAACATTGCGGATGGTGGACACGCCAATTCTTTCTTTTCCTGAAAATTGTCATCTACAGCGCGACGGCAGCGTGCTATAATAAACTCCCCACACAGATACACACTGTAATCCGGGTGCTGTTCGCGCAATCGCCAACCGGTATTTCTGCGCGTCAATGGTTGCAATTTACCCCGAACGCGGCGCTGACCAATACCCGTCAGGCAACACCGCCAGGCGATTTCCGCTATGGCGACGAGAGCCGGGTTGAGGTCGCGGTGCTGCTGGATGGCATAATGACGGGCGGTTTCTCGCTCAACCTGGAGACCAGTCGGGTTTTGCTACCGATTATCGTGAAGTAGGACAAGAAATAGGTGACAGGGAGAGGGGAAACGTTGCCGGCGGTGGTGAAATCGGTTCACTGCTGTCGGCAACGTTGGTTGCCTCCCTGCATCGCATCGCACGCATTACGCAATTCAGTCAGATCCGTCAGCAACCTGCACGCACCGGCCTGGCACAGAAAATGCAATCTACCTGGGCAAGAGAAAAAGCAAGCGTAAGGAGGTAACATATGTCATTCCTTGGTTTCATTCTACTATTAGTTATTGCGGCGATTGCCGGTGCAGTGGGCCAGGCGCTGGCGGGGTACTCGCTGGGGGGTCTGCTGGTTTCGATTGTGGTAGGGTTTATCGGGGCGCTGCTGGGCTACTGGCTGGCAACCGGCCTGGGACTGCCGCTGCTGCTGCCGGTTAGCGTTGACGGCGAAACATTTCCGATCATCTGGGCCATTATCGGCTCGGCCGTTTTTGCCGCTGTAGTGGGCGTGTTGACCCGTCGGCAGGCGCATACATAGCGCGGATACATCTGCGTTGTGCCGGCCGGGAGCATTCATCTGCTCCCGGCCACCGTGTTTACCGGGCATATGGCGCTGTCGATGAACACCTGCTGTTGCTGTGCAGTAGCTCCATCGCCTGGGCGGCTAATCCGTGAGGCACTGGTGCCGGCAAAGTCTCTAGTTCAACGCATCAATTCAACTCAGCGGTAGGTGCATGTTCCTGGAGCGCGGTCATCGTCAAGAGCGTGCCGTTTTTGGAGCAGCACGCCAGCACCCAGCCGTCGCTGTCTACCGCATCGGCGCAAAACTCGCTGGTGTAGGCCATATCACTGCTCTGATCCTCAACCTGAAGCGGATACTCGCTCAGACTGCCAACCCAGACGCCCACATGTTTCTTATCTACCATTATCTACCTCCTGACCTACACATTGTCATTCTGGCCCGGCACACGCCGGCAAGAGACAATCACGGCTTCTTATCTGTTTTCTTTTCCAGCAGATTGCGTCACAGAAGAACAGGTTCGGTTAACGAATCACAAGTGCCTCACGGATCAGCCGCTCACGGTGGTGTGATTGTCTGTGGGCCAGATGTAGGAAGCTGGAAGTAGTTATGGATAAAAAATAGTTGCCCTTAGAACCATATCACGCTGACGGCGCGGCGTCAAGCATCCGACGGTTGAGAAAAGATTGCCCAAAGTACACAACCGTTAACGGATTTCAGGATTGACCCTTTCCGCCCGGTCCCGAGACGCGCACCTGCGCGACCGCCTGCATAAATGCTGCAACCCGCGCTTCCTCAACCGGATTGCCGG
>CAKZQX010000725.1 GCA_937141995.1 uncultured Chloroflexaceae bacterium
CGCCGGCCGCAACTGCTGCCGCACGATCAAAGCCCGCTTCGATGCGCTCATTGCCCGCCGCCAGCCGCCGCGTCGTTCTCGCCAACCCGTGCGCCGCACGATCAAAGCCCGCTTCGATGCGCTGATTGCCCGCCGCCAGCCGCCGCGCTGCTCCCGCCAGCCCACGCACGAGGCGATCAAACCCGACTTCAAGCCCATCCGCCACGGACGAGGCATAAAATGCCAGGCGTGCGGGCAGGAGCGTTGCCCGATCTAATCCAGCCTCCAGCAGGCGCGGCAGCCCGCCAAAAGTGGGCACCGGCCCGCTCCGCCAGACCCGTAGCGCACCCAGGGCCAGCCCGGCGAGGCTCGCCAGCACCGCCGACATGCGCCAGACCAGCGCAACCTCCGGCTCAGCGGGAAAAGCCAGAAATGCCTCGATCCGGCCCGCCAGCAGCCAGCCCAGGCCCAGCGCACCCAAGGCCAACAGTACCATCGGCCCTAACAACAACCACCCCGGATCATGGCCCGCCGGCTCCGGGGCATCGGGCCGGTGCGCAAAAACCGCCACCCCCGCCCGACTGATGTAGATCCCGGCCAGGAAGATCAGCAGCAGCAACAGAAGCGCTGGAAACGGACCAGTTGCTGCCGCCTGCGCCAGGATCGCCTCCTCGCTCCAGAAGCCGGAGAGCGGCGGCACCCCCGCCAGCGCCAGTGCCGCTACGCCAAAGACCAGCGCGGTCATCGGCATCGTTCGTCGCAGCCCGCCCAGTTGCCGCAGGTCGCGTGTGTCGGTGGCATGATCCACCGCGCCCGCCGTCAGAAAGAGCGTAGACTTGAACAGCGCATGCGTCGTCAGATGATAGGCCGCCGCCAGCGGTCCCCCCAGCCCCAGTGCCAGCAGCATCTCCCCCAGTTGCGACACCGTGGACCAGGCCAGGATGCGCTTGAGATCGGTCTGCACGGTCGCTACTAGCGCGGCGAAGAGTGCGGTCAATCCGCCTACCCAGAACACCAGGTTCAACACCAGCGGCACCGCGGCAAACAGCGGGAAGAGGCGCAAGAGCAGGTAGACCCCGGCCGCCACCATCGTCGCCGAGTGGATCAGCGCTGACACCGGCGTCGGCCCGGCCATCGCTGCGGGGAGCCAGGCCGTCAGCGGCAACTGCGCGCTCTTGCCAATGGCCCCGGCCAGGAAGAGCAGCGCGATCAGGGTCAGGCCGGTAGCCGGCAGAGCAGCCGTTTCCACTGCTTGCAGGAAGGTCGCAATATCGGTTGTGCCCACCGCCTGCAGCACCCAGAGCCAGCCTAGCAGCAGCCCCAGGTCGCCCAGCCGCGTCAGCAAGAATGCCTGCTGCGCCGCCCGGCGCGCTTCGTCCTGCCGGTACCAGAAGCCGATCAGCAGGAACGACGCTACGCCCACGCCTTCCCCGGCTGCAAACAGGAGCAGCGAGTCGGCCAGCACCAGCGTCAGCATCGCGCCGATAAAACCGGCGAAGGTGGCAAAGAAGCGCGCCTGTCCCTGCTCTTCAGCCATGTAGCCGACGGCATAGATCGTGATCAGCAGGCCCACCCCGGCCACGAGTAGCGCCAGCAGCAACCCCAGCGGATCAAGCCGCAGCCCGACGGTGAGCGTATAGTCGGCGCTCTGCAGCCAGGTGGTGCTGATCCGCGGACGACGGCCCAGCAGCGCCAGCAATGTCAGCAGCGCAATGGCCGTACCGCCCACCGCCAGCCATCCCGTCGCCCGTGGCGCACGCCGACCCACCAGCAGCGCCGACAGCGCGGCAACCAGCGGTGCAAGCGGTACAATCAGCAGCAGCGCATTCATCCGTGTAGCTCCTCGTACGCATCAACCTGCACCGTCTGGCGGTTGCGGTAGAGCAGCAGCATAATCGCCAGTCCGACCGCCATCTCGACCGCGCCAATCGTGACGATCAGGATCGTAAAGATCTGCGCAGAGTAGTCATCCGGGCGGACAAAGCGCCAGAAGGCGATCAGGTTCAGGCCGATTGCGTTCAGCAGCACCTCGATGCCCATCAGGATCATCACGGCGGAACGCTGCGCCAGCACCGCATAGATCCCAATCGCAAACAGGACCGCGCCAACGATCAGGTAGGCTGTCAGAGGGATAATCATTGCTCACCTCGTCCATCTTTCTCCAGGTTGCGGCGTGTTTGAATCTCGGTGACACCTACCAGTTCCGCTGCGTCGGGCGGGTCGGCGTCGGCAACGGGTTGCAACGCGGGCGCTTCGGGTGCAGTCGGCTGCGCATCCACGGCCACGCGCGCCTCGCGCCCGCGCTCATCGGGGAAATGTCCGGCCCGCGCCAGGAAGACCGCGCCAAAGATGCCGATCAGGATCAGCAGGCCCGCGCCCTCGAAGGCCAGCATATACTTGCCCATCAGCAGATGCCCGACCATCTCCGCCGAGTTGGGGTTGGGGGTTGCCGCCACAATCGGCCAGGCGGGACGCAGCAGCAACAGCCCGACCAGGATCACGCCAACCAGGACGGCCAGGACCGCGGCCGGCTTCTTGATCGGCGTGGTCATGCTCATATCCATATGTTCATGATCTTCATGGCCGCCATGCCCGTTTTGCCCGGCGTGTTCATCGTGCCCATTCTGCTCCGCATCCTGATCGCCATGGTCCGCATGCCCGGCATGATCGTCCTGCCCGTTCTGCTCCATCGGCTGATGACCGTTGCCCCCATGCCCGCTCTGTTCGTTTTGATCATGCTCATCCTGCTTCTGCTCCCGGGGCAGCAGGCCCAGGCTGAAGAACTTCTCAATGATCGGCAGTTGCATCCCTGCCATCATCGCCCCACCGGGATCATGCGAGAAAAGCACCATAAACAGGATCATCACCAGCATGCCGCCGATATACATCATCACTTGCAGCAGCCCCAGCAGATCGGCCGAGAGCAGGATAAACAATCCCGCCACCCCGATAAACGAGGCCATCAGGAAGATACCGCTGCGAAACATACTCATTGTGGTCGCCATCCCCAGCGCTCCGGCAATCGCAATCAGGGCGCAGAGACTGAAGGCAACAATCTGGGCAACTGGACCAAGGATCATGCCGTTCCCACCCCCAACAAAATCAACATTCCGACGATCAATACATTTACCAGGCCAACCGGGATCAACACTTTCCAGGAGAGCGCCAGCATCTGCGCGGTACTGCGCAGGCGCACCCGTGTTCCCAGCCAGAGCATCAGCGCCATCAGGCCATAGGTTTTGAGCAGCATCCAGACCGGGCCGGGCAGCAGCGGCCCCTGCCAGCCCCCCAGAAAGAGCACAGCGCCCATTGCCGCCACCACAAACAACACCCCGGAGAGCGCCAGCCGCCATGCCATTGCCTGCCAACCACCGGAGGTGTGCAACACTCCCTGCTGGATTGAAGCGGCAAACGGCTCCAGGAAGGGCGCACGATAGGCCTGCATCAGCCCGGTGATCAGATAGAGGACAAACCCAATCGGCTGGAGCACGATGTACCAGAGCCCGGTCTGTGCCTCAACAATCGCTACCGTCGAGAGCGACTCGGCCATCATAATCGCGCCGACCAGCGCCAGCCCCAGCGGGATGACATAGGCCACCAGTTGCGCCACAATCCGGTAGCATGCCTCGACCGCATCGGGCGTATTGGCCCCCCAGCCACCCAGCGCAATCCCCAGGACCACAAAGTCCACCACCACGATGAAGTAGAAGACGCCGATACCCAGGTCTTCTCCGATCAGATTGGGGCCAAAGGGAATCACCACCGTCGCCAGCGCCACCCCCAGCAGCGCCAGCACCGGCCCCGCCGGGTAGAGCCAGCGGTCGGCGTTGGGCGGATCGACCGCGTGACGATAATCAACCGCAGCCGCCGGCCCCGGCTCCGTCTGCGTCCGCTGTAGCAGGGTCCGCTCAAGCAGTAGGGTCAGTAGCGCCCCGCCCAGCAGGGCCGCCAGCACCACCGGCATCTGCAGCACTACTCCCATTCCAGCCCTCCCATACCCCAGGCATACGCAATCCCCGCCGAGAGAATCGCAATAAAGACAAACATATCGGCAAAGGCCTCAAAGCCGATGGAGGCGAAGACCACTGCCCAGGGATACATAAAGATCATTTCCATATCGAAGGCTAGAAAGATCAGCGCATAGACCGCATACCCAAAGCGGTAGTTGTTCCAGGCTGCCGGCACTTGCAGCGGGCGCAGGCCGGGATGCCAGAGTGCCGCCGCCAGCAGCGCCAGCCCGACAATTACCAGGCAGATCAGCCCGACGATAGCATAGGCGTTTACAATCATCACAACCTCAGCGAGTAGAGAACAAAGAACAAAAAACAGAGAACCTGTCTGAAACGGTGGTTTGCGTCGGTCACACGGCATGCTGGTTGCCCGGAGCCACCGGACAGCGCCCCCGGAGTCCCGGCTTCAGCCGGTGTGTGGCCGGAACCGGCTGAAGCCGGGACTCCCGCGCCGGGGTTGTATCCCCATGACACACCCGTTTCAAACAGTCTCTGCGAACTGAGAACTGAGAACTGGTATAGACAACCAGGGGAAACATTTCGTTATCATCCGGCAGCAGCAAATTATGTGCCACGGTTTTGCGGAACCACACCTTTACAGAGATCCACGCGTGATGCGCATAGTGAACCGGGACAGGCAGCATACGAGCATGCGCACGCGCTGTCCGTGTTATAGGGGCGTCCTGCTCAAACGTGCCAACCGATGCCCGCATTATCGGCAACATCAACCAAACCACAGACGTTCATCTCAAGCAACCGATTACTCCAGCCCCACCCGCCGCCACCCCACGCTCAGATAAATCTGTTAGAATTGGCGCACGGCCGGGCGCGGTGCCGTCCGCACCCGATGCAATTGTCAGTTGAATGAGCCATGGTGATCCATGCAAAACCTGCACTATATGTCGGCCCCGGCGCGTGAGGCATTCACCCGTCTGGCAGCCCGTCTGGAGCCCCGGTTGCGCGAGGGCTGCGCCCCCCGCGACGCGGACCTGTTCCTGATCCGCCTGGAACGCTACTTTGCGGACTTCTACGTACCCCTGGCGCAGATCTATGGCGAGCGTTCCGATTTTCTCCAGCAACTGGATACCCTGGGCGCGCAGATGCTCGCCGCCTATGCCGACCGTCCGGAGCCGCTGCGGCTGCTCGATATTGAGCGCCAGATGACGCCGGACTGGTTTCAGCGGGAGACGATGGTCGGCTATGTCTGCTATCCCGACCTGTTTGCCGGTACGCTACGCGGGGTGCGGGAGCATCTGACCTACCTGCGCGAACTGGGCGTGACCTACCTGCATCTGATGCCGATCCTGCAACCGCGCAGTGGGACTAACGACGGCGGCTATGCGGTGGAGGACTACCGCCGGGTGAACCCGGCTCTGGGCACGATGGATGACCTGGCGGCCCTGGCGGGGGATCTGCATACCAACGGCATTAGCCTCTGTATTGACCTGGTGCTGAACCACACCGCCCGCGAGCATACCTGGGCGCAACGCGCAATGGCGGGTGAGCCGGAATACCTGGACTTCTACCACACCTTTGCGGATCGGACCCTGCCGGATAGCTACGAGGCCACCCTGCGCGAGGTGTTCCCGGATTTTGCGTCGGGGAATTTTACCTGGTATCCGCATATGGCCGAGGGCGGGCGCTGGGTCTGGACTACCTTTAATGAGTTTCAGTGGGATCTCAACTATACTAATCCCGCCGTGTTCCGCGCCATGGCCGACATAATGTTCTTCCTGGCGAACCAGGGCGTGGATATTCTGCGGCTCGATGCGGTGCCGTTTATCTGGAAGCGGATCGGCACCGATTGTGAGAACCAACCGGAGGTGCATCTGCTGCTGCAAGCATTCCGGGGCGTGATGCGTGTCGTGGCTCCGGCCGTGATCTTCAAGGCCGAGGCGATTGTATCGCCCGACAAGCTTATTCCCTACCTGGGCCTGCATGCCGCCGAGGGCAAAGAGTGCGAACTGGCCTACAACAACCAGTTGATGGTGCAACTCTGGAGCACGCTTGCCACGCACGATGTGACGCTGCTGACGCATGTGCTGCACGCTATGCCCACCCCGCCAACCGGCACAACCTGGATTACCTACCTGCGCTGCCACGACGATATCGGCTGGGCGATTACCGATGAGTATGCCGCAGCCGTGGGCGTAAACGGCTTTCTGCATCGCCAGTTCCTCAACGAGTTCTACAGCGGCGCTTTCCCCGGCTCCTTCGCCCGGGGCTCGCTCTTCCAGTACAACCCGGTGACGCGTGACGCGCGGATCAGCGGGACTACCGCGTCGCTGGCCGGGTTGGAGCAGGCGCTCGCAACCCGTGATCCCTATGCGATTGATCTGGCCGTGCGCCGGGTACTGTTGCTGCACAGCGTTATAATGGCCTACAGCGGCATTCCGCTCATCTACATGGGTGACGAGTTGGGGATGGTAAATGACTTCTCGTTTTGTAGTGATCCGCTCCGGGTTGATGACAATCGCTGGATGCACCGCCCGCCGATGAACTGGAAGCTGGCGGCGCAACGGCATGACAAGGTGAGTGTTGTCGGCCGGATCTACGCCGGGTTGCGCCGGTTAATCACAATCCGCACCGGCACGCCGGCCCTGCACGCCGGGGGAAGCGCGCAAACCATGTGGACCGATAATCCGCATGTGTTTGCCTTCTATCGGCAGCATCCGCGCGGGCATCTGCTGCTGCTGGCGAACTTTAGCGAGTATGAGCAGCAGGTTGCCTCCGAGTTGATGTGGCACGGCAAGCTGCGCGGCGAGGTGCGCAATCTGCTTGACCCGGAGGGCTTCCGGCCAACGGCGGATTTCAACCGGATTCATCTGAAGGCGTACGAGTGTATGTGGTTAGTGGGTAGTCAGAGTAGGTAGGAGGTGCGAGATTGCTGATGCGCGGAGTGATAATTGTGTGGGGGCTGGCGTTGGCGTTGACGGCCTGCAATGGCGCGGCAGGTGAGGCGGATACTGATAGTTCCACGCCGCCGGCGGTAACAACCCCGGCGGTCGCCGCAACCGCGACGCCCGCAACCACAGCGGTTGCCGATGAACAGCGCTACCCGGATATCGTAGACGCGGAGTTGACCCGCAATGATGATGGCACCTACGATATTGCGGTAACGGTTTCCTCACCCTACGACTCGCCCGAACGCTACGCCGACGCCTGGCGCGTGCTCTCCCCGGATGACCGGGTGCTGGCCGAGCGCGAACTGCTGCACGACCATGCCAACGAGCAGCCCTTCACCCGCTCGCTCACGAATGTCACCATTCCTGCAGATGTCACCGAGGTAACGATCCAGGGGCGCGATCTGCGCTACGGCTATGGCGGCGAGACGGTGACGGTTCCCGTGCCGGGGCGGTAAATCCGTAATCTTCAGGAGTCCCGGCTTCAGCCGGATCAGGCGTTCCTGGTCGGCGGCGGCCCCGGGAAGCATACACCGGCTAAAGC
>CAKZQX010000726.1 GCA_937141995.1 uncultured Chloroflexaceae bacterium
GTCCGCCGGATGTCCCACGAGATGCGCGCCGATCCATCGCCCGACCATGCCCGCGCCCTGCGCGCCTTTATTGCCGAACTCTCGATTGAGCAACTGCACGGCCTGATCAAATCCTCCACGCTCTACTTCAGCCTGGACAACCTGGCCGAGCGAACCGAGCGGCTACGACTGTTGCGCGACCAGGACTGGCGCTCCTACCCGGCCCCCCGGGGCGATAGCATCGCCGCCGCTGTCGCCGAACTGCGCGTCCACAATGTTCCCGCCGCTACGCTACAGCGCTGGCTTGATCAGGCGCAGATTGTGCCGATCTTTACCGCCCATCCGACCGAGTCGCAACGCCGTACCACCCTGGCGAAGCTGCGCCGCATCAGCGATGCGCTGGCCGCAATGGGGCCGGTCACGGTGAATGTGGAAAATAGTGGCGTCTGGCTGCCCGCCGAGCGTGCCGACCTGCAGACCCAGATCGAGGAACAGATTGTTAGCCTCTGGCAGAGCGATATTGTGCGCGTGGTTAAGCCGGGCGTGCTGGATGAGGTCAACAACGGGCTCTACTACTTCCAGGAGGTGTTGCCCGAGGCGCTGCCCCGGATTTACCGCGATCTGGAGCGGGCGCTGCGCGAGAGCTACCCCGAGCATGCCTGGCGCGTGCCCGCGCTGCTGCGGATGGGCATCTGGATGGGCGGCGACCGCGACGGCAATCCCTTTGTTACCCCCGAAGTTACGATTGAAACCGTGCGCATGCTGCGCGTCACCGTAATTAATAATTTTTTGGAGACACTGGACGATCTGCACCTGGCGCTCAGTCAGTCGTCGCAGCAGGTGGGCATCGCCCCGGAACTGGCGGTCTGCCTGGAGCAGAATATGGAGCACTTCCCGGAACTGAGTGCCGGCCTGGCCGAGCGCCGCCCGCGTGAGCCCTACCGCCGGCAGTGCGCCTACATCCGTGAGAAGTTGCGCCGCACCCGCGACTACACCCAGACGCACACGCCGCAGTGGAGCCAGGATGCGCCTATGCCCCGGCCCGGCACCTTCTACTACCACAGCAGCGAGTTGCTGGACGATCTGCGAGTGATGGAGAGCAGCCTGCGCGCCAACGGCGGTGGACTGGTGGCCGACGGCGCGTTGCGTAACGCCATCCGCGAGATCGAAGTCTTCCATCTGCATGCGGCCACGCTCGACATTCGCCAGCATCGCCGCCGCCACATCAGCGCGCTGCACGAGATTATGGCGGTTGCCGGGGTGTGTAGTAACTACTGCGACCTGGATGAACTGGCCTGTCGATCACTGCTGGTGCAGGAGTTGACCCTGCTGCGCCCACTCATCCCGCTGCGCCTGCTGGTCTACAGCCCGGAGACGGTCGAGATTATTCAGACCTTCCGCACGGTTGCCGCCATCCTGGAGCAACTCGACCCCGAGGTGATCCAGTCCTATATCATCAGCGGAGCCTCCAGTGTCAGCGATATCCTGACGGTGCTGCTGTTTGCAAAGGAGGCGGGGCTCTACCAACCGGAGCGCTACAGCCGCCTGAATATCGTCCCGCTATTCGAGAGCGACGACGACCTCAAGCGCGCGGGTGAGATCCTCGATTTCTGCCTGAAATTGCCGATCTACCGCGATCATCTGCGGCTGCGCGGCGATGTTCAGGAGGTAATGCTGGGCTACTCCGACAGCAATAAGGAGAATGGCCTGCTCTCGGCGAAGTGGGCGCTCTACCGGGCGCAACTGGACCTGACCGCCGTTGCCGAGGAGCATGGGATTACCCTCTCGCTGACCCACGGGCGCGGCGGCGCGGTCGGGCGCGGCGGTGGCCCGGCCAACCGCGTGATCATGGCACAGCCCCCCGGCACGGTCAGCGGGCAGATCAAGATGACCGAGCAGGGCGAAGTAATCTCGGAGAGCTATTTCGATCCGACCACTGCCCATCGTCACCTGGAGCAGGTAGTTAACGCCGTTTTGCGCGCGGGCTTCCCGGAGGTCTCCGTTGCGCCGGAGCCCGCCTGGACCGCGGCCGTTGAGCAAATGGCGGACGTGGCGCGGGAGTGCTACCGCACGCTGATCTTCGAGACGCCCGGTTTTGTCACCTACTTTCGCAATGCCACCCCCATCGCTGAGATTAGCCGCCTGCGCATCGGCTCGCGTCCCGCCAGTCGGGGCAACAGCAACCGTATCGAGGATCTGCGGGCAATTCCGTGGGTGTTTAGCTGGAACCAGAGCCGCCACACGCTGCCTGGTTGGTATGGCCTGGGCACGGCGCTGGAGTGGTTTATCACCCGTGATGATGCCGAAGCGGGCAATGGCGCGGAGGGCGCAAGCGGTATACAGCAGGCCGCGCTGGAACTCCTGCAGACGATGTATCAGCGCTGGCCCTTCTTCCGCACGTTGATCGACAGCGCCCAGATGATGCTCTCGCGGACGGATATGGGCATCGCGCGTTGCTACGCCGAACTGGTTCCGGACAAAACGCTGGCCGAGGCGATCTACCGCTATATCCGCGAAGAGTATGAGCGCACCTACCGCCTGACCTGCGATGTCGCCGGCTTCTGCGAACTGGTCGATCCGACCTCAGAGTTGCAACGCTCGATGGCGCAGCGCACGCCCTATGTGGACCCGCTCAACTACATCCAACTGGAGTTGATGCGCCGCCTGCGCGCCGCGCCCTCCGGCCCCGAACATGCCGATATCGAAGCCGCCGTTCTCCTTAGCATCAACGGCATCGCTGCCGGTCTGAAAAACACCGGGTAGGTGATAGAGGACAGGGGACAGGGGACAGGGGATAGGGGATAGGGGATAGGGCACAGGGGATAGGATTCGTTTCGGTAGGGACGCGCTTCTGCGCGTCCGCTTACTCTGCTTCACCTGGGTAATGATGTAGTAACGATCCTGCTGCTGTAAACCATACGCATTTATGAACTTTGAACATCAACTCTGGACATGCGACAAACCGGAGTCCCGGTTGATGAAGTTTAAATTTTTAAGCCCGATATCACTGGACGGGAGTCCCGGCTTCAGCCGGATCGGGCCTTCCCGGCGGGATGCCACTGCCCCGGCAGGTATCCCACCGGCTAATGAACGTTGAATATATCAGTCCGATATCACTGGACGGGAATCCCGGCTTCAGCCGGATCGGGCCTTCCCGGCGGGATGCCACTGCCCCGGCAGGTATCCCACCGGCTAATGAACGTTGAATATATCAGTCCGATATCACTGGACGGGAATCCCGGCTTCAGCCGGATCGGGCCTTCCCGGCGGGATGCCACTGCCCTGGCAGGTATCCCACCGGCTAAAGCCGGGGCTCCCGGACATTTCATATCCGGGCTATTTTTCAAAATTCATCTTTTAAAGGAAATCAACATACAACCTTATTAAACATATGAATACCCAAAGGCAAATGACACCTCCGCACATCACGCATCACGCATCACGCATCACGCATCACGTTTCACGCATAACGTATCACGTTTTACGTTTCACGCTGTTGTTCTTGCTCACCGCCTGCAACGTCCTGACCCCCGCGCCGACGCCCACACTCTCCCCGTTGCCCGCGCCGACGGCGACCCCGACCGCGGCGGCAACGGCAGTGCCGCCGGGTACACCTACGCCGGAGCCCACCCCGGAGCCCGAGGCGCTGACCATCTGGACGACCGAGCGTGACGCGGCTCTGACACTACTGCTGGAACTGGCGGCCGAGTTTGACGCGGGCAGTGCGGCCCAGGTCGAAGTTCTGCCTAAGAGCGTGGCCGGTCTGCGTGCCGATCTGATCGCCGTCGAGTTGGCCCAAGAGTCGCCGCCCGATCTCATCTGGGGTGATGAGGAAGATCTGGCGGGCCTGCTGGCCGATAAGCAGTTGCAGCCGCTTGATCCGGTGGAGGGTGCGGCGGCGTTCCTGCCGGCAACCATCACCAGCGCCACCGCCGGGGGCCAGATCTGGGGACAGCCGCTTGCCGCCCAGGATTTCCTGCTGCTCTTCTACAACCGAACGTTGCTTTTTGAGCCGCCACGTACCACCGACCAGTTGATCATACAGTCCCGCGCGATCCAGGCACCGGGACGGGCGGGCATCGTGGCCGCCTGGAACGAGGCGCTCTGGCTGCTGCCCTGGATCAACGGCTTTGGCGATACACCCACAACGCCCGATGGCTCCTGGCCGGCGCTCAACACCCCCGCCATGGTCGCTGCGCTGAACCTGGTACGCGAACTGCGCGCGGCGGCCCCGGCGGATCAGCAGGACTATGCCCAGGCCAACGCCCGCTTTAGCGCAGGTGAGGCGGCATTGGCAATTGATGGCGCGTGGGCGCTGCCCGGCTACCGCAACCCGGAATCGGTCGTTGACTTTGCGGTTGCGCCGCTGCCCCGGGTGCCGGCAACCAACCGGCCGGCCGCACCCGCTCTCGGCGGTACCTACCTGATGTTCCATCGCTCGCTTGATGGCGAGGAGTTGAACCAGGGGCAGGATTTTGCGCGCTTCCTGGTTCAGCCGGAGGTGCAACTGCGAATTGCCGCCAACCTGCAGCGGCTACCGGCTCTACGCAGCAGCCTGACCGCACCCGCCATCAGTGGTGATGCAGTGCTGGCTGCCGCCGCAGCCCAGGCAGAGGAAGCCATTGGGCTGCCACCGACGCCTGGGCTGCGCTGCGCCCTGAGTGGCATCAACGTGCAACTGCCCGCCTTCTTGAGCGAACAGATCGATCCACAGGAGGCCGCTGCCGCCATGCAACAGTTCGCGGAGATGTGTATGGTTGAATAGCGCGGATCGACGTGGGTCGCCGCCTGCAACCCATTCGTGCCATCCTTCGTCCTATTCCTAGACTCTGGTTCATACTACCAGTTACGTGCTTTCACATGACACGAGTTACGCGGTGCAGCCAATTCCGGCCTGGTGCCAGACCCGAACGCCGGCTTCGCCTCCGGCAGCATGGTACGTTATGTAGCTTTTTGATAAAAATTTTGCACGAAGTGCAAAATTTTTATCAAAAAGCTCGTATTTTCCGCCCTGCTGGAGGCGAATCAGGACGTTTGACCCGATG
>CAKZQX010000727.1 GCA_937141995.1 uncultured Chloroflexaceae bacterium
AGGAACATCTTGCACAACGTGCAAGATGTTCCTGAAAAAGAAGAAGATCTTCCACACGTTGGCTCCTTGAGCCAACGTTGCGTGAACAAGAACAAAGAAGTACCATAGCTGCCGCAGGCGAATCAGGCTGCCATCGGGTCAAACGTCCGGTTTGGATCTCAACCGCGTACATCCTGTAAATGATCTCATCTGGGACCGGTTCGCTCTACCGAAGTGTACGCGGCACTTGATTGAAATGTTACTGCCGCAGCATAACCGGAGCGGCACCGCAGGGTAGGTGTTTCTGTCATATCATGCAGATAGTTTGTATGTGAAACGTAACGGGTGATGGTATAATTTTCCTTGAAACAATCACTTCAGGCACAACCCGATGATCCGGCGGCCCAGCGGGAAGGGTCTGATTGCAGAAACGGAGGATCTGCTCCATGCCTTTTCGCTTTCGGAGACTGGCAATTCCTGAGCTTGTCCTGATCGAGGTAGATCAGTTTGGCGATCACCGAGGGTTTTTTATGGAAACCTACAAGCGCTCCGCGTTTGTCGCCAACGGCATCGCGGCGGAATTTGTGCAGGATAACTATTCCCGCTCGGCACGCGGGGTGCTACGCGGGTTGCACTATCAGAACCATCCACAGGCTCAGGGCAAGTTGGTCATGGTTTTGCAGGGCGAAATCTTCGATGTTGCCGTCGATATTCGGCAGGGATCACCTACATATGGGCAGTGGGTGGGGCTGACTCTCTCCGCGCAGCAGGTGCATATGCTCTATATTCCCCCCGGATTTGCGCATGGGTTTTGTGTGCTTAGTGAAATCGCTGATTTTACCTACAAAGTAACCGGCGAATACTCGCCTGATCTGGATCGTGGCATCATCTGGAATGATCCGGCGATTGGCATTGCGTGGCCACTACGTGAACCACGCCTCTCGGCGAAGGATGCCGGCCTCCCACCGCTGGCGGAAGCCGATAATACCTTTGTGTACGCGGAATAACCGGCGCGGCACAGTGATGTGTCTCGTGACAAGAAGTAGAACTAGAGGGGAGCTTCGACGTGGAAGAACTGAACAACAAACAGCACAAAACCTTACGGATGACCGTCCTGATGACCCCGGATATGGCGAATTTCTCCGGTCATGTGCATGGCGGCGCAACGCTCCGGTTGCTGGATCAAGTTGCCTATGCCTGTGCCTCGCGCTACTCGAACCACTATGTCGTCACTCTGTCGGTGGATCAGGTTTTCTTCCGCGAGCCGGTGCATGTGGGTGAACTGGTCACCTTTATGGCCGCCGTCAACTATACCGGCAAAACCTCGATGGAGGTAGGTGTTCGGGTGGTCGCCGAGAATATTATCCACAAGACCGAGCGGCATGTGATGACCTGCTACTTTACCATGGTTGCCGTCGATGAGCATGGCAATGGTGTGCGCGTACCGCCCCTCATCATCGAAACGGATACCGAGCATCGCCGGTATGAGGCGGCCAAACAGCGCCGCGAGTTCCGGCGCGAGATCGAGCGGCGCAACCTGGAGATCCGGCATATGCCCATTGCTGACTTGAAAGAACGCCAGACGGACTTGCCCCAGGGGTAAGATGAGGATACAGGCCGGGCGGGCGGGAGCCGCGCTCCCGCCTCCTGCTGACCGAGGTTGCGCCCCTATTCCCCATCATCCGGTGGTGCATAGACCCGCCGTAACTCAGCGAGCGTCGGCACATCCTTGATCGCCGCATGCACCGCTTCGATAACTGACGGCTCCTTGATCTGCTGGATCTCCGAAAGCAGGCGCAACCCGTCCGCGCCAAATTTCATCTCCAACATCAATTTGATGCCGGTCAGGAGACCTTCGACTCTAGCGTGAACTGCGACGGACGCCAGGTGGCACGCTCGTCGCCCAGGATCGCCAGGCTGACCACCGGACGACGGTAGCGGTCAAACAGTCGGTAGGCATAGACAAACATCCGCTGGGCAAAATCGCCCTCTTCCTGCCCTTGCACATATGAATGAGCACCCAGGCATCGCTGCCGTCGCGCCGCCAGACTTGCACAAGTTTGTCGGCCAGTCGCCGGCCCAGGTCGGCATCACGGACCACCTGCTGCAACTCTTTGTCCAGAAAAATCGGCTGCCGTGTCCAATCAATCTTAGCGTGGATGTGCGGAAAAAGAAGGCGAAGAAGTCGGGCAGATAGTTTTCCAAAATATCTTTCCACGGGCTGTCATAATCATCGCTGGTGGTGGTCATGGCGACCAGTCTCCTCCGGTATGAATAGTGTTGTTGTGTGGGATATTATACCGCAGGCGTGGGATGTATTGGTATGTTTGCTCGTGAGCGGATGAGCCTGCTGGGACGTTGCAAGGCTCTAACCGGCTCATTGATGGATGGGGAGTGATGTCGGGGACGCACGACTTCGCGCGTTTTACTGATATTTAGCGGATAACCATGGGCAGGTAGACATGTTCCTCACGTCCGAGAATGACGGTTCGATCAATACCATCTTTGTTCACCGTAATGGTATCTTGCCGTTCGCTTATTTTTCAAAGCATTAAATGACAGGAGTTACGCGGTCGTCCATCCGCCGGTTGGGATCCGCCTCCGGCAGGGGGGAAGAGTCTATCCTTTTTCACGAACATGTGGCTCACAGAGCCACATGTTCGTGAAAAAGATAAAAAGAAGTACCATGCTGCCGCAGGCGAATCTGTCGTTCATCGGGGTAACTGTCCGGTTTGAAGGCGCACCGCAGGTCTGTAAATGAAATTCTGGCTCCACTTGAACATCCGGTGCAACCATAGATTTCCTGCCGGTTGATGGTATAAACTGTCATAGCATACCACCTCACAATTGGTTAGAGCCGGAAAGTCGCAGCGTGTGGGCAGCTCTCAGAGACTGTCTGAAAAGCTGATGCGCGTCGGTCCCACGGCATGCGGGGTGCCCGGCGACACCGGACAGCGCCC
>CAKZQX010000728.1 GCA_937141995.1 uncultured Chloroflexaceae bacterium
GCGGGGAACCGCGTAACTCGTGTAAATTACACGAGTTACGCGGTTCCAAACCAGGTATCTGCCTGGACCCATGGCCCGATTCGCCTCCGCCAGGCTGCCGTGAGATGCCTCCCTATGCAGCGCATGGTCGGACGAAGGATTAACTCTATGATGTGCATCTGCCGGGATGCGTGGGATATCCCCGTGCCAACCCGGTATTTGTCGCACAACAATGCTGGATAACACGCTACTCCAACATCCGCTGCAAGATAATTTGCCTATTTAAAGATAACAGATTTGTCATTATAAACTGCGGGCCAATGATTCTGGCCCGATTCTTGCTCACGTAGTATAGCGCTGAACCTTAAGTATCCACAAATATCTGCACGGGCATTGTAGCACAAGGACGATTTTACCAATTGCTGCGATCCGGTTAACCGGAAGGCCCGTCAATTACAGGACGTACGCGGTGGGTCTGCAAACGGGGCATTTGCGGACGGTAATGGCCGGATTCGCCTGCGGCAGCGTGGTACGTTTGCCTTTTCCGCAAAAAATTGCACTCTGTGCAATTTTTTGCGGAAAAGATAGAATCTTCCGTTCTGCCGGAGACAATATCAGCGTTTGGGGGAGGGACTGCGTATCGCGTATTAATTACTGTACGGATAGTTTTTACGGGTGGTTTCTTGACAAACGTACGTCTGAGTGAATAAACATAGGATAGGAGAGAAATAATGAACAGAATGATCCAGTATGACGATAGGAAAGCCGCTCGCATGTTTGATATCTATGCCGGTCGGCAGTTTCGCCGTCTGTATGCCAACCAGCGGTTACGCCTGACGTTACTGCTCTGGAGCATTCGCACCAAACTTATGCGGCATATGAAGCGGGCACTGGATCTGATCCTGGCGAGCATCGCGCTGCTGCTAACCGCCCCGCTAATGCTCCTGACCCTGATTGCCGTCAAACTTGACTCGCCGGGTCCGGCACTCTTCCGGCAGCCACGAGTGGGGCAGTGGGGTCGCAGCTTTACCTGCTACAAGTTCCGCTCGATGTACATCGATGCCGAGCAGCGTCTGCAGGAATTGTTAGCCCGAAATGAGGCCGACGGCCCGGTCTTTAAGATGAAGCATGATCCGCGCATTACCCGCGTCGGGCGTTTCATCCGCAAAACCAGCCTGGATGAACTGCCCCAGATCTTTAATGTCATCAAGGGCGACATGAGCCTGGTGGGTCCGCGCCCGGCCATCGAGCGCGAGGTTGAGCGCTACACTTTTGAGCAGAGTCGCCGGCTCCACGCAGTACCGGGAATTACCGGGTTGCAGCAGGTATCGGGACGGAGCGATCTTGACTTCCACCGCTGGATTGAGCTGGATCTCCAATATATCTCCGAACAGAGTGTATGGCAGGATATTAAAATCCTACTCAAGACCATACCGGCAGTTATCTGGACCAAAGGGGCATACTAAACTAACATTTGCTTTTCAAAAATCACCTCAAAGAAGAGTAAAATATTACACACCGTAGTATGACAAAGCAGTATATACGGTATAGCAGCGTCGCTCTGTATTTCCTCCTGACCCATTTTAACTATGGAATACTCACCATAACAGGTTGTTCGTTACACCAGTTTCGTCTTTCAACCGGAAGGATAGTAAAGCTATGCGCAAGTCGTTGATAATGCTCAGTGTACCTGTCGATGATCTGACAATGGACCGGGCACTTAACCGAATTGAAGAGTTCATCGCCAGTGGGCGCGCCGGCGGCCGGAGCCACCAGGTTGCAACCGTGAATGCTGATTTCGTGGTAAATGCCCTCCATGATCCCGAGTTGCGCCATATTTTGCAGGCGGCCGACATGGCGACCGCCGACGGGATGCCACTGGTCTGGGGTGCGCGCCTGCTGGGCGTACCGCTGACCGAGCGGGTCACCGGCGCGGATATGGTACCGGCAATTGCCGAACGCGCCGCCGTCAGGGGCTACTCGCTCTACCTGCTGGGGGCAGCGCCGGGCGTGGCCGCCCGCGCCGGGGCAGTCCTCCAGGAGCGCTATCCCGGCCTGACCATTGCCGGGGTCGATTCGCCTCCCAAAAGTTCTATTCTAGAAATGGACCGCGCTGTCCTTGACCGCATCAAAGCAGCGCAACCGGATATTCTGCTGGTCGCCTTCGGCAATCCCAAACAGGAGAAGTGGATCAGCATGTATGCCCGCGAGTTAGGTGTTCCGCTGAGTATTGGCATCGGCGGGACGCTTGATCTGATTGCGGGCGTTACCCGGCGCGCGCCGCACTGGATGCAGCGTATCGGCTGCGAGTGGCTTTACCGGATGGCCCAGGAACCACAACGCCTCTGGAAGCGCTATGTGCGCGATATGCTCTATTTTGGTTATTTCTTTGTGGGGCAAATGTGGACTATGCGAACCGGTCGGTCCTCGGCGGCCCCTGCTCCCCCGACTGCCGCGCCGCCGGAGCCGAAGTTACCCGATATGGGCGCCGAAACCGCGATCCTGGCGATCCAGGGGCGGATGGATGTCAGCAACTATGCGCCCTTTGTGCAGCATGCCGGGCAGATGTTGCAAACCGATCCCTTCCTGGTGATTGATATGGCGCAGGCCGAGTTTCTGGATAGCTCCGCGCTGGGAGGCCTGGTTACGCTGACCAACCAGGCGCGGAAAGCCGGCGGTGAGCTCTGGCTGGTGCATGTGCCCTCCACGATCCGCCGCATTCTGGAGATGCTCAAGCTAGAGCTCTTCTTCGACATCCAGGCCGATGTCCCCGCAGCGCTGGCTGCTCGCCAGGAGCGTACCCGCCCGATGCCGGAGCCGACCCGGCACTATGCCGGCTGGACGGTAATTAAAACACCCCGTATGCTGGATACTGCTGCGGCCCATACGCTGGCCGCAACCTGCGGAGAACATATAGAGGAGTCGCCCCACCTGATTATCGATCTCGAGGAAACTATACTCCTGTCGAGTACGGGCCTGGCGGTACTGATGTCGCTGAACCAGCAATCAGGCAATCAGGGTGGAGAGGTACGCATTGCCGGATGTTCGCATGAAGTTTTGCATAGCTTGCAGCAGGTTGGTCTGGACACGGTGCTTCCTGTTTTTGCAAATGTGCAGGCGGCGGCGACAGCATAGCAGAGTAGGTAAAAAGTCATGCAGGTCTTACTTCTGGCAACGGCTGAAGAGCAAAAACTGCCACCCTTAACCGACACGACACCCGGCCCACTGCTGCCCATTCTCAACCAGCCGGTGATGGCGCGCACCATTGAAATCCTGGCGCGAGCTGGACACAAACGGCTGAAGGTAAGCCTCTGTCATGCCGGCGGCCGGATAATTGCCGGGTTTGGGAACGGCAAACGCTGGGGGGTCAGTATCGACTATATCACCCAGCGCCAACCCTGGGGTACGGCCGGATCTATTCGCTGGGCCGGTCATCTGCTGCACGAGACGACCATGATACTGCCCGCCGATGCCATCCTGGATCTGGATATCCCGGCGGCGCTGGACTTTCACACCGCGCAGCAGAGCGCGGCAACGCTGATTCTGCATGCGCCGGTTGCCGACTACCCCGCCGGCGCGGTGCGCCTGGGGCCAAACAACCGGGTTGAGGCATGTGATAGAGCGCTTGAAGCGCAACCGGAATTGTGCAGTACCGGCGCATATATTATCGAGCCGGAACTGCTGGAGCATATTCCGGTACAAACTGTGTATGATATCGATACGCAGTTGATCCCGGCGCTGCTGGAGCGCGATATTGCCGTCTATGGCTATCGGATGCCCGGCTACTGGAATCCGCTGCACTCATTCGAGAGTTACCAGGAGGCGCAGCGCGTCTTTCTGCATAGCGCCTGTGCCGCCACTCTTCCCACACAGGCCGATCCCACATTACCGCGTGTACGCTATCCCTCAATCGAGGGCCGGCAAATCGCGCCGGGGGTCTGGGCCGGCGCTAACCATCGCATCCACCCGGAAGCGCGACTGGTTCCGCCAATCTGCATCGGCGCGGGTTGCTGGATCGGGCGTGAGGCCACCATTGGGCCGGAGACGGTACTGGGTTCGCATCTCCTGATCGATGCGGAGGCCACGGTACAGCATAGCACCATCCTGAAAGATGCCTATGTGGGACAACTGGTGAATCTCAATCACCGGATTGTAAAAGAAACAACGATTATTGATCCACACTCCGCGGAGAGTGTTGAGGTGGTCGATCCATTTCTGCTGGCGGTCAACGCGGAACCGGTTTCGCGGCGCAGGACACGCATAACCGGCTTTGCCGTTGCATTCCTGCTGCTCCTCATCACGCTGCCACTGTTCCTGCTGATAAGCCTGATCGTCTACCTCGTATCCGACCAGTCAGTATTTGAACGAACAACGGCAGTAGGGGGCCGGCAGCAGCCGTCCGCGCAAGCCGCGGCCACGCGGCCACTGCACCTGCTGGCATTTCGCACGCGCCAGGCCGATGGTAGCCTGAGCCCCATCGGACGCCGGCTCACCATGACGGGGCTGGCACGGCTGCCGGAACTCTGGAATGTATTGACGGGCGATCTGGCCCTGATTGGCGTCAAGCCGCTACACCCGACGGAAGCGGCCCAACTCGACGAAGAGTGGCACCAGAAACGCTTTGATCATCCTGCCGGACTGACCGGGCTCTGGTATGTGCAGACGGACAGTCGGAACAGCCTCGACGATATCCTGGTCATTGATGCCTACTACGCCGCGACGCGTACCTGGCGCGATGATCTTGCCATTCTCTGGCAGACGCCGGCCGCCTGGTTGCGGCGACGGCGCGCAGCATGGAAAGAGATGATCCAACCGGCGACCTATCATCAACAACCAGATGAGGTTAACTCATAGGATACGCATCAAGCTAGAAGTACACCTTAAACTAAGGGGGAAACCTACCATGCAGTTCAAAACCCGTTCGATAGATAATGTCACAGTTATCGACCTCGCGGGGCGTTTCGATAAATATGCCGCACCGCCGGTCGTTGAACATCTGGAGCAACTCACCGTTGAACCGGCAGCGACCATCCTGGTAAATATGGCCGATGTTAACTTTGTCGACTCAACCGGGCTGGCAACGCTGGTGCAGGGGCTAAAGCGTGCAAAGCAGCAAGGCGGCGATCTCTATCTCTGCTGTCTGAAGCAGCCGGTCTACATGATCTTCGAGTTGACGCGCCTGGATAAAGCCTTCGACATCTTTGTCACCGAAGACCATGCGCTCAAGACTTTTGCCACACGGCCCTTAGCACAGCGCGAAGCTCACGGGGATGCCGGCGAGCCGTCACAATCACCTGCACGTACCGGCAAACTGGCCGGTGGGGAGGCGCTGTCATAGATGCGCGCGTATCCCGGCAGATAAAGTTTGAGGCATTAATTCGGATGTGTCGTGTAATTCACAGGACGTACGCGGTTGACATGCAAACCGAACGTTTGACCCGATGCAGCCTGATTAGCCTGCGGCAGCATGGTACGCTTTTGATCTTTTGCACAAAACATTTGCACGTTGTGCAAATGTTTTGTGCAAAAGCATGGAATCTTCCGCCCTGCCGGAGGCGACATTCCCTTCCGGGTCAGTGACCGCGTAACTCCTGTAATTCACAGGACGTACGCGGTGGTTTCTCAAATGAGACATTTGACCAGGTGAAAGCTAGATGCACCTGCGGCAGCATGGTACGCTTTTGATCTTTTGCACCCTGCCGGAGGCGAAGTATGAGACATTCTTTTTCACAAAAACGTTGCTTTGTGAAAAAGACAAAACGTACCATGCTGCCGCAAGCGAAGCTGACGTTTGGGTCGGTCAATAGCTTGAAATAAGCTGCACTACGTAACGCGTGTATTGCACAGGTGTCCCGGCATTAGCCGGTCGGATGCCTGCCGGGGCCACGCCATACTGAAGGGAAAGCCTGATCCGGCGGAAGCCGGGACGCCTGTGAGCCAATACCGGGCTTCCTGCTGATCAATATCCGGAATGAATATATGGTCCACAGTCCTGAGGAGAAAAAAGGTTATGCCGTACGTACGTGGGCAACCTGTCCAAAAAAACGTGTTGATTTTGCAGTCACCTGATCCTGCTACATCCGCGTCGCCGGCAGAAGGAACATGGGCTATGCTTACCATGCTGCTAAACGCTCGATACACTCACTTTACAAATCTGGCCGAAACCTGGCTGGCCGCCGGAGCAACGGCGTTTGGCATCTGGCGCGATGAGCACCCGCTCGCACACTGGCCGGGGATCTGTGACCTGTACAATCCCAGCCTGGTGGCACCGATACGGCTGGGTGAGAAAATTATCGGCGAACTGCGGGTCACCGGTATAACCGGGGCGGTGGCACAGAATCGCCTGAACGCTGAGGCCGCGCTCATTTCCGATCTGGCGCAGCTTGAAGATGAGCTGCAGCGTATGACCGAGGAACTGGTCGCGAGTCGGGATCAACTGTTGGGGATGTACCGGCTGATGCCGTCGATGCACAACCATATCACGCCTGAAGCAATATTGCGCAACCTGCTGATCGAAACCTTGCGGATTATTCAGGCCGGGAGCGGCTTCGCTATCTTCGTTCCGGTGGATCGGCAACCACTGCTTGTCCAGATCCCGGAAGCCGAGCTTGACGTGAAGCTGATCTGGCGCTGTTTCTGGCATATCAACGCGCACGCACGGGAGGGACTGTTTGACCGGGCGCACCTGCCGGAGGATTTGCCCACAGACATTCAGGATCTGCTCTTTTTTCCACTGCGTATTCGCGGTGCTGTGATCGCCGGGATGGGGTTGATCAATCAACCGGACGCGAGCTTTACAACTGCCGATATCAAACTGGGACGGGCAATTGCCGACCAGATCAGCGCGCAGGTTGAGAATATACTGCTGACCCGACAGACCGAGGAGCAGTCGTACCTGCAGGAAGAGATGACGCTGGCGCAGCGGGTACAGGCACGCCTGATGCCGCAGGAACTCCCGACCGTTGCCGGGCTCGATATCGCGGCCCGCTCCCAGCCGGCCATGCAAGTTGGGGGGGATTTTTATGATTTTATTGCACATACGGATCAACCATTTATTTTCTCAATCGGCGATGTCACCGGCAAAGGGCTTTCGGCCGCGCTGCTGATGACGATGACCCGGGCGGCAATTCATAGTAAGGCGGCATTTCTGCCCGATCCGACGCCTGAGAAAATTATGCACAAAGTTAATGCCGAACTCTACGCGCATTTTACCCAGGTCGGTATGTTTGCCACGGTCTTCGTCGGCCAGTACCACCCCCATAGCCGCACGCTGGTCTATGCCAATGCCGGGCATGCACCCGTGATCTACCGTCCGGTGGATGGTCCGCCGCGCCTGCTGGAGGCCGACAGCACCGCCATCGGCGTATTGAACATGAGCTTTTGTGCCAATCAGACGGTGACACTGCGCCCCGGCGATCTGCTGCTGGTTGCGACCGATGGCTTTAGCGATGCACGTAACCCGGATCGCCGTATGTTTGGATGGGAGCGGCTCTTCGCCCTGGTTGATAGCCTGGCAGACCAGCCGGCCCAGGCCATTGCCGACAATATTTACCAGACCCTGGAACATTTTGCAGCCAGTCAATCTCAGGATGATGATCAGACGCTGGTTATCCTCAAAGGAGTGGAGTAGTAACGTGACCCTGTATTCAGAAACCGTAAAACTCAATATTCCGGCAATGCATAAGCATGTACGGCTGGTCGGTATCTGTGCCACCAAGATCCTGGAGCAAACGGAGGGGATTAGGGACCGAGAGAAGACAACCTACGCGGTACAACTGGCGGCCCATGAAGCCTGCATCAACATTGTTGACCATGCCTATGCTCAGAACCCCGAAGGGCGCATTGCCCTGACAATGACGCTCTGGGCTGATCCGCAGCGCTTCGAGATCGGGCTCAGTGATACCGGCCAATCGTTTAACCTGACGCAGATACCCGCGCCGGACCTGAACCAGGCTCACGAGCACGGATATGGACTTTTTCTCGTACGTAATTTGATGGATGAAGTAACTTATAAACCTGAGCCGGGGAATAATCGCTGGCATCTGGTGAAGTATCTCTAGAATGTATGGTGGTGGAGTGATGACCGTAATCCTTCTGGTTGAACCGAGTGCAACAAATCGACGCCTTTTTAGTTACATGCTGCGGCAGGAGCATCACAACGTCGTGGTCGTCGCCGACGGGCAGCAGGCGCTGGCGCAACTGGCCGCAGTACCGGTGGACATGGTTATTACCCGACTGCATATGCCGGCAATGGATGGTCTGACGCTGCTGGACCGGGCACGCGCGCATGCGGCTAACGCCGATCTGCCCTTTATTGTCTTCTCGGAGAGCGGCTATCCCGAGGATCGACAGCGCGCCCTCGATCAGGGAGCCAACTGCTTTTTGATGGAGCCGGTGGGATCGCAGGAGCTACGCGCCGCTATTCGTGTAGCGCAACGCCGGCAGCCCGGCACGCTGCAACCCGTGCATGAGTGGTCTGTCCCGATGGTCCCGCTGCACGTTACCGCCACAGACTAATTGTATGGGCAGGGATGCGCAGCAGCGCGTCCGCATGCCGGGACGATGGTTGTCACTGCAATGCGTGCCCCCCCAATACAAAGCCGGCTCCCGTACGGGAGCCGGCTTATTGCATGGCCATACCTGTCACCTCAACTGGTTGCCTGGATTTGAAATACTTCCCGAGTTCGATCTATTCGGGCACGCCAACCCTGGCTGAAACCCTGGAGCAGTGACACAGCGCGGCCCAGGACAGGCGGTTTACGCAGGCGGAGCAGATGCTTTGCAGTAGGCTTCAGTAACGTCTTCCAGATTTCAAAGAGGAAGACCGGAAAGAGCCGCCGGTATCCACACCGGAACAGCTTTCCGTACGCTGCCGCTGTACCAAACGTATAACGCCGGATCAGCGTGCGCCCCTGCTCGTGAGTGCGAAAGCCATAGTGTAGCACACTCACCCGGTTCGTCCGGTAAATCTGGTAGCCATGCAGCAGAACTCGCAGCGCCACATCGGTTTCCCAGCCGCTGCGGAAATGCCCGCCCGACCCAAGATATGCATCGATGCCGCCAACCGATTGCACCAGTGAGCGCCGCAGCGCCATCCCCGCCCCCAGGCCAACATCGGAAGCCCCCGCCGCACACCAGGACCAAAGACCCGTGATCAGTCGGTTTTCGCGCACCATAGTGGCGGGTACGAAGCCCGCGCGCGGATCATGCGGCGCAGCCAGAACATCGCAGAAGACCACTGCCACATCAGGGAATTGTTGCAGCGCCGTAACCATCTGGGTCATCCAGTCGGCGGGAATTATACAATCATCGTCGGTCATGAGCACAAATTCTGCCCGTGCTTCATTGAGGCCGATATTCCGTGCCAGGCCAACTCCTTTGGTGCTGGTCTGAATATAGCGTAGCCGCGCATCTCCGGAAAAAGGCGCAAGCGCCTGGGCCGTGCGGTTATCGCTGCTCTGGTCAATAACAAGCAGTTCAAAGTTGGGATAGGTATTTGCCAGCAGCGTCTCTACCGTGCCCGACACGCTGTCACCACGATTACGGGTGCAGATCACTGCCGAGACCAGGGGGGTACTTCCTGCTGCCGGTGCCGTTGACATCATCATACATGCTCCTTACTGTTAGCACGAGTGATACAGTGAGTGTTTAAGTCAGATATTTGATCGCGGCAAGAAATTGTTTCGCCTGTGGCAGCAGTGTTTTTCTACCCCGCAGGCGTGGTCAAACGTTCGGTTTAATTGCTCACCGCATACGTCGTGACCGTTAAAGCTGCCGGACAACGCGGGCCGGTGTCCCGACCGCCAGCGAGCGTGGTGGGATATCCTCTGCCACCACGCTGCCTGCCCCGATCACGCTCCCGGCTCCGATGGTGACACCGCGCAGGACAATCACGCGGGCACCCAGCCAGACATTCTCCTCGAGAATAATTGGGGCCGAAGGTGCCGGCTCATTCCGCCGTTCCGGCTCCAGACAGTGATAATCGTTGTCCATCATGATGACATAAGTACCAATGTTACAGCGGTCGCCGATACGCACCAGCCGCCGGGCGGCAATCGAGCAGCCATAGTTGAGAAACACGCTCTCGCCGATCTCCACGGTGCCCTTTGGTCCCGCTGTCAGCTCGAGCGGCGTAATTGTTGACATCAGGCGGCTGCGGTCGCCGATAATCATTCGGCCCCGGTTGCGCACGACTGGTCTGCCCCATACCCGTACGCGCGGCCCCACCGCGGTCGCCTGGCGCAGATGAAGTCGCGCGCGTAACACGGCCCATCCGTCACGCCAGAGCTGTGCCGGATCACATACCTGCATATATTGTTTGCGTAAGATTGACAATGGTGTTACTCCTTATTGACCGTTTCGCGGGTTTCGCGTATGTCGTGTTGTTCGTGGTCCAAACACGCACCGCGTAACGTGCGTTAATAACAGGACGTACGCGGTGGAAGCCTGTTCCGGCCCGCTGTCAGACCCAAACGCCGGCTTCGCCTGCGGCAGCATGGTACGTTTTTGTCTTTTGCCGGAACATCTTGCACGTTGTGCCAAATGTTCCGGCAAAAGAAGAAGATCTTCCACCCTGCCGGAGGCGAACCGGGCCATGTGTCCGGGCAGACGCCTGGATTGGAACCGACCGCGTAACTCCTGTGAATTACAGGAGTTACGCGGTTCCCCGCGAACGGAGCTTTGCGCCTCCGGCAGGGCGGAAGATT